>JBGSWY010000435.1:0-7738 GCA_041751715.1 Burkholderiaceae bacterium | reverse complement strand
CGTTCCCGAGGCACAGCGGCTGCACAGGATCACCTTCGAAGAGATGCTCGAAATGGCGAGCCTCGGATCGAAGGTCCTGCAGCTGCGCGCGGTCGAGTTCGCAGGAAAGTACAAGGTTCCGCTGCGAGTGCTATCCAGTCTCACCGATGCAGATACGCCGCTGCATGAAGAAGCGGCATCCGGCACGCTGATCACGTTCGAGGACAAAGTCCAGATGGAAAAAGCCGTTATCTCAGGCGTGGCGTTCGCGCGCGACGAGGCCAAGATCACGCTGACACGCGTGCCTGATCGTCCGGGCATCGCCTATCAGATTCTGGGTCCGATCGCCGATGCCAATGTCGATGTCGACATGATCGTGCAGAACATCAGCGTCGATGGCATGACCGATTTCTCGTTCACCGTGCACCGCAACGAGTACGCCAAGGCGATCGACGTACTGGAGAGCAGGGTCAAGGATCATGTCGGCGCCAAGGAGATCGTCGGCGATCCGAAGATCGCGAAGGTCTCGATCGTCGGCATCGGCATGCGCTCGCATGTCGGGGTCGCCAGCCTGATGTTCCGCACCCTGGCCGAAGAAGGCATCAACATGCAGATGATCTCGACCAGCGAGATCAAGATTTCGGTCGTGGTCGAAGACAAGTACATGGAGCTCGCGGTGCGCGCGCTGCACAAGGCGTTCGGACTGGAGCAGGCTGCCGCTTGAGCGCCGGACCTCGATGAACGCGCTGAGTGCCTGGATGTTCGCGTTGATCGTCATTGCCGCGCAAATGACCGGCTGGACTTGCGGGCGCTTCATTCGCATGCGACTTCCTGCTGAACACCTGACGTCGACCACGCGCGATGCGGTGGTACTGGCAGTCGGCATGGTCGCCACGCTCTCGGCATTGGTGCTGGGTTTGATGATCAGCACAGCCAAGACTTCATTTGATGCGGATCGCGCATCGGTGGTCGACATCGCGGGCAACATTTTAATGATGGACCGCGCATTGGCTCAGTATGGCGACGAAACAAGGCCGGCGCGCGAAGTGTTGAGCGAACTAACGCGGCTGGCAATCGAGGAGGTGAGAGCGGAGGCGCCATCGCAACCGCAAGTTGCGCCGGGACCGCCGTTGCCGCACCTTACAAGTCTGCAGACATTGATCCTGGAGCTTTCCCCTGCGGATAACGGGCAGCGCTGGCTGCAAACGCGTGCGCTGACTTTAAGTGCCGACCTAGAACGTGCGCGGGTGTTGATGGCAGAGCGCAGCGATGGTTCGATTCCACTGGCGTTTCTGATCGTGCTGGTGGCATGGCTCGCCATGCTTTACCTGGCGCTTGCCATTTTTGCGCCGGCCAATGCAACGGCGTCAGGAGCAGCGCTCGGCGGTTCGCTCGCGTTCGCGGCCGCAATTTTCCTGATTCTCGAGCTAGACCGGCCTTTTCACGGCTTCGTGCGCGTGTCAGCCGAATCGCTGGTCGGGACCATGGAACTGCTTGGCCGGTAACCGCAGTAACTGCAAGTAAACTCTCGTGGAGGCAACGCAAACTGCGAGCAATCGGTCCGCGGTAGTGTTGGCGAAGTGTTATTGCAAGTCCGGAGATGTGGCCGAGTGGTCGAAGGCACTCCCCTGCTAAGGGAGCATGCGCGCAAAAACGTGCATCGACGGTTCGAATCCGTCCATCTCCGCCAGTTCTGCACTCGTCAGGCGTTTGACGGGCATGTGCCTTGCGGCTGAGCATGCATGGCCGGCACCGTCCGAATAGAAATCAAGCGCAAGCTCGGCGCTACAAGACCGTCTAGGACCGTTGCGGCCGTCAAGATTAGCCACGGCGAGCGTGTCATCGATCAAAGCACCGGACTGACCAAGCTCGACCTCGTGCGCTACTACGAAAGTGTTGCCGAATACCTGCTGCCGCATCTGAAAGGGCGCCCGACATCACTGGTGCGTGGCCCGCGTGGCATCGCCGGGCAACTGTTCTTCCAGAAACATCTCGGCACTTTGCGCATCCCGGACGTCAAGGAACTCGATCCGGCGTTCCTGCCCGGGCATCCGCCAATGATCGAAATCGCGTCCGCGCAAGCGTTGGTGCAGGCGGCGCAATTGAACGTCATCGAACTCCACACCTGGAACGCGACCGCGAAGTCGATCGAGAATCCGGATCGCCTCTTACTCGATCTCGATCCCGGTGAGGGCGTTGGGTGGCAGCAAGTGGTCGAGGGCACGATGTTGACAAAGGCGTTTCTCGATGAGCTCGATCTCAGATCGTTCCTGAAAACCAGCGGCGGCAAGGGCCTGCATGTCGTGGTTCCGCTGAGCGCGGTTGCCGGATGGGATGAGGTGAAGGACTTTTCCGAAGCGATCGTCGTCCATCTGGCGCGCACCATTCCCGACCGCTTCGTCTCCAAAAGCGGGCCGAAGAACCGTGTCGGCCGCATCTTTGTCGATTACCTGCGAAACGGGCGCGGCTCGACGACCGTCGCTGCCTTTTCGGCGCGAGCCAGACCGGGGCTGGGCGTGTCGATGCCGTTGGCGTGGAAGGAGCTGGGGGGGTTGCGGAGCGCGAGTCAATGGACTATCAAGAACGCGCTCGCACGACTGAAGAAACAGCGCAGCGATCCCTGGGCAGACTACTGGCGCACCCGCCAGACGACCAAACGCGCGGCGAAAATGCTGGCAGCCGCTTAACGAAGCACAAGAGCGCAAAGGAAAGCTATGGCAACCGCACTGACCAAGGAGTTGAAACGCGAGGTCATTGTCAAGGACAAACCGTTCACGCTCACTCTAGGGCCCACGGGTCTGAAGCTCACGCAGAAAGGCCACCGCAACGGGCTCGAGATGACATGGGAGGACATCGTCAGCGGCGATGCGGCACTCGCTGCGGCGCTGAATGCGTCGGTACTTCCTGACTCGTGATCTGATTGCGAAGCCGAGGGCAGGGTGTCCCGTAGCGGGGCTGTGGTGATAAACTCCGCCGCCTCGCGCCCGTAGCTCAGTTGGATAGAGTACTTGGCTACGAACCAAGGGGTCGGGCGTTCGAATCGCTCCGGGCGCGCCAAAACATGTAATCAAAGGGCTTGAGCGTATTCGCTTCAAGCCCTTTTTCGTTGCGGCCGGCATGTTTCGACAGTGGCCGTCCAGCAAAGCGTGCGCCGAAAATTCTCCGTTACGATTCAGCCTGACGACGCAGCGTGCGGGGACGCAATGATTCATTTTGTTGTGCATGACGAACACGATTCGGTCGGCGTCGTGGTGGTGGAAGGCGTTCGCGCCGGCGACGAGCTGACCGGCTGGATCATGGATCAGGACAAGACGCTTCACACGAAGGTAGTCAACGATGTGCCGATCGGGCACAAGATCGCGATCAGCGATTTGAAGAAGGACGACACGGTCATCAAGTACGGCACCGATATCGGCCGCACGATCGCTCCGATCAAAGTGGGCGAACATCTGCACGTCCATAACGTGAAAACCAAACGCTGGTGATCTGATGCAAAAAACATTTCAGGGATATCGCCGCGAAAACGGCCGGGTCGGCGTGCGCAATCACGTCATCATCCTGCCGGTGGACGATCTGTCGAACGCGGCGTCGGTCGCGGTCGCCAACAACATCAAGGGCGCGATGGCGCTGCCGCATCCGTATGGGCGGCTGCAGTTCGGCGCTGACCTGGAGCTGCACTTCCGCACACTGATCGGCACCGGCAGCAATCCGAACGTCGCGGCGGTGGTGGTGATCGGCATCGAGGATCAGTGGACGCAGAAGATCGTCGAAGGGATCGCCGCGACCGGCAAGCCGGTGATCGGGTTCGGCATCGAGCAGCACGGCGATCATGAAACGATCATGCGCGCGTCGAAGGTAGCGCGCGAGTATGTGCAGTGGGCGAGCGAGCTCGAGCGCGAGGAATGCCCGCTCGACAGTCTTTGGATATCGACCAAGTGCGGTGAATCGGACACCACGTCGGGCTGCGGCGCCAATCCGACCGTCGGCAACGCGTTCGACAAACTGTATCCGCACGGCACCACGCTGGTGTTCGGCGAGACTACCGAGCTGACCGGCGGCGAACATCTGGTGGCGGAGCGCTGCCGGACACCGGCGGTGCGCGAGAAGTTCATGCAGTATTTCAACCGCTATCAGGAAGTGATCGATCGGCACAAGACGAGCGATCTGTCGGACTCGCAGCCGACCAAGGGCAACATCCTCGGCGGCCTGACGACGATCGAGGAGAAAGCGCTCGGCAACATCCAGAAGATCGGTCGCAAGTGCGTGATCGACGGCGTGCTCGACAAGGCCGAGGCGCCGACCGGGCCGGGGCTGTGGTTCATGGACTCTTCATCGGCTGCGGCGGAGATGGTGACGCTGTGTGCGGCGTCGGGCTATACGGTTCATTTTTTCCCGACGGGGCAGGGAAATGTGATCGGCAATCCGATCCTGCCGGTGATCAAGCTGTGCGCGAATCCACGCACGGTACGCACGATGAGCGAACACATCGATGTCGATGTATCGGGCCTGCTGCGCCGTGAGATGACGCCGGACGAAGCGGGCGATGCGCTGATCGACATGATGTTCCGCACCGCCAATGGCCGGCTGACAGCGGCCGAGGCACTCGGCCATCGCGAGTTCGTGCTGACACGCCTGTACGAAAGCGCCTAGAACCACCCGATGCAGATGTTGCAGGTCTCGGTGTGGCGCGGGACAGATCAGGGCCACTACGTCGATTACGAGGTTCCGCGTCAGACCAGCCAGACGGTGCTGGACGTCATCACGTACATACAGCGCAAGCTCGATTCGACTCTGGCGTATCGCTACGCATGCCGAGTCGGCATGTGCGGCTCGTGTGCGATGACGGTCAATGGCGTGGCGCGCTGGACCTGCCGTACGCACGTCAGCGCGGTGGCAACGGACAATCGACTGCAAGTCGGGCCGCTGGCCAATTTGCCGGTGATACGAGATCTGGCGACCGACATGCGCGAGTTCTTCAACAAGTGGGCGCGCGCAAAAGGCTACTACCAGGGCTCGCGCACGCGGCACGATGACTTTGCCGCGATCAAGCCGCAGAGCAAGCAGGCGCAGGCCCTGCAAGCCGGCATCGAATGCATCGGCTGCGGCGTGTGTTACGCGTCGTGCGACGTGGTGAGCTGGCGGCCTGACTACCTCGGCCCGGCGGCACTGAATCGCGCATGGACCCTTGTCAACGACGTGCGGGACGATGCGCGCGGAGCACGGCTGCGTGCGGTCGCTGGCGATGCGGGCTGCCATAGCTGCCACACGCACATGAGTTGCACAGAGCGTTGCCCCAAGAACATTTCGCCCACAGCATCGATCGCCGGTTTAAAGCGAGCCACCACCGCAGCGGCTCTTAAGGGCGAGTTGTGATCGAACGCTCCGATGTGCGCAGCGAAACGCAGTTGTGGTTCGCACAGCGCATGTCGGCAGCGGTACTGGCCATCTGCGTGCTCGTGCATCTGGCGACCATCATCTACGCAACGCGCACCGGCCTCTCTGCAGCGGAAATCCTCGGCAGAACGCGCGGCAACAGCGCATGGCTGGCGTTCTACCTGGTCTTTGTGCTGGCGGTGGCAGTGCATGCGCCGATCGGCCTGCGTGCAATCGCCATCGAATGGCTGGGCTGGCGCGGCCGATCGCGCGACGCAGTGCTGATCATGTTCGGCTTGACGCTGATCGCGATCGGTTCAATCGCAGCGTGGAGCTTATTTCTGTGAACAACTGCGCGTAAACCATGACAGGCAATACGGCGCGCGCGCGTCATCATTCCGCTTACTGGGCTTTTATCGTGCATCGGCTCAGTGGCCTCGCTCTCGCCTTGTTTCTCCCGTTTCATTTCTGGGCGCTGAGTCAGGCGCTGACGGGTGAAGCCGAACTCGAAGGGTTCCTGCGATGGACCGACAATCCGTTGGTGAAGGCGGCGGAGTGGGGTCTGGTCGTACTGCTCGCCGCGCACGCGGGCGGAGGGCTAAGATTGCTCGCACTGGAGTTTCTTCCGTGGCGAGATTGGCAGCGGTCGTTGCTGGCGGTTGCAACGGCGTTTACGGTTGTGGTCGGTTTGACATTCGCGTTGGCGCTCTGATAACCAGCGAGAAAGGCATTCGGAGAAACTGATGAAACTACGCTTGCTTGTATTCGCCCTGGTGTCGCTGCTGTCGTTCGGGTCATTCGGTCAGACGACCAACTATCCGGACAAGACGGTACGCGTCATCGTGAACTTTGCTCCCGGCGGTGCTACCGATATCGTCGCGCGCATTTTGGCGCTGAAACTTACAGAGGCGTGGGGCCAGTCGGTCATCGTCGAAAACCGCGGTGGCGCCGGCGGCAACATCGGCGGGGCCGAAGTGGCAAAGGCAGCGCCCGATGGCTATACGTTGCTGATGACCTCCGGCTCGGTGATGGCGGCCAACCAGCATATTTACAAGAACATGGGGTTTGATCCGCAAAAAGATCTGGTGCCGATTACCATGGTGGCCAGCGGTCCGCAGGTGATCGTGGTCAATCCAAGTGTGCCGGCAAAGACGCTGAAAGAACTGATGGAGCTCGCGAAGTCGAAGCCCGGCACGCTCAACTACGGCCATGCGGGTATCGGCAGCCAGACACATCTGGCAGCGGAAAATTTTCTGTACACGACCGGCTTGAACATTCAGAACATCCCATACAAGGGCGAAGGGCCGGCGATTGCCGATTTGGTCTCCGGGCAGATCAACATGGCGACGCCGAACGTGCCCGCGGCGATCGGCTTCATCAATGGTGGAAAGCTGCGCGCGCTGGCGGTGACAGGCAAGGAGCGCTCGCCTGCGTTGCCAAATGTGCCCACAGTGGCCGAGACCGTTCCAGGGTTCGAAAACATCGGCTGGTTCGGACTGGTAGCTCCGGCCGGCACGCCGCAGCCGATCGTCGACAAGATTTACCGCGACGTGGCCAAGGTGCTTGACACGACCGATATGCGAGCGCGCTTTTTCGTGCTGGGCATGGTGCCGACACCGCTGACACCCAAGGCGTTTACCACGCGCATTCAGAACGAAGTCAAGCGCTGGGCGACTGTCGTGCGTGACCGCAAGATCGCCGGCAACTAATGCTCGAGATCGATCTCGCGCAAGTCGAAACGGTTGCCAAGGAACTGTACATACGCGCGTTAAAGCAGCTGCCGCCCGACATCAAGAAGGGTTTCGAGCGCCTTTCCGCGAGCGAAACGCATGTGACCGCGCAGCGGGTTCTCGGCACGATGGTTTCGAACATCGCGGTGGCCGAACGCACCGACAACCTGCTTTGCCAGGATACCGGCATTCCCATCTACAACGTTACCATCGGCCGCGGTGTTGTGGTCGACGGTGCGCGGTTCAAACAGGCAGTACGCCGCGGGTGCGAGCGCGCGACGCGCGAGCTGCCGTTCCGCTCCTCGATCGTGCATCCGATCACGCGCATCAATGAGCAAACCTCGTGCGGAGCGGAAGTGCCCGTCGTGCACTTCGATTTCGACGCGAGCGAGGAACTGTCGATCGAGATGATTCCGAAGGGCTCGGGTTCGGAAAACAACTCGTTCCTGAAGATGGCGATTCCGGCCGATGGTGTTGACGCGATCAAGACCTTCGTGATCGATTGCGTGTTGAGCGCCGGCGGAAAGACATGCCCGCCGACGATTATCGGTGTCGGCGTTGGCGGAACGGCTGATCTATGCGTGCACCTGTCCAAGCGCGCGGCGGTGCGGCCACTCGGCTCGGCTTGCAGCGATCCGGAGGGAGCGAAGCTGGAA
>JBGSWY010000434.1:0-3366 GCA_041751715.1 Burkholderiaceae bacterium | reverse complement strand
CGAGACTCGCTCGCTGCCGGCTGCGATGGTCGCCTGACGGTCACGCGCCATCCCGACGGGTGCCTGCTTCTCTATCCGCGGCCGACCTGGGAGGCGCGGCGCGAACGGATCGCGCAATGGCCCTATTCGGCGCGCGCATTGCAGCGGTTGCTGCTCGGCAATGCGACCGATGTCGATCTCGATAGCGCCGGTCGTCTGTTGGTGCCCACGGAGTTGCGCGCTGCCGCCCAGCTCGAACGCGATTCGATGCTGCTCGGCATGGGTGCGCACTTCGAGTTATGGGACACGGTGCGGTTGGCTGAGCACGAGCGCGCGTCGCTCGCCAACGGTCTGCCGGATTCGGCAGCCGACTTCACCTTCTAGCCGCTTGAACGTGGATGTCCCGCTCCCAGTCGCCGCATGCCGGCGAGCATCGTTCGGTGCTTGTCGTGCAAGCCGTCGAGCGTCTGCTGACGGACCTCGATGGCATCTACGTCGATGCCACGTTCGGCCGCGGCGGCCACGCGCGACTGATCCTGCAACGGCTGAGTGCGCACGGGAGGCTGGTCGCATTCGATCGGGATCCGCACGCGGTCGGAGCGGGCCGGTCGATCGACGATTCGCGTTTTCATATCGAGCACACAGCTTTTTCACGCCTGCAGGTCACGCTCGAAGCGTTGTCGATCCCGCGCGTCACCGGCGTGCTGCTCGACCTCGGCGTGTCGTCGCCGCAGATCGACGATGCCGGGCGCGGCTTTTCCTTGCGCAACGACGGGCCGCTGGATATGCGCATGGATCCGTCGCGCGGGCAGACCGCAGCCGAATGGCTGGCGCGCGCCCCGGTCGAGGAACTGACGAAGGTGATTCGTGACTATGGGGAAGAACGGTTTGCTGCATCGGTTGCAAAGGCGATTGTTGCTCGCCGCACGAGTGGCGGAGCAGGCTCGGGCAGGGCGCTATCGACGACTGCAGACCTTGCCAGCCTCGTGGCGAGTAGTACCGGCAGGAGCCGCAAGGATGCGTCCCAGCACCCGGCCACGCGCACTTTTCAGGCTATTCGGATTTACATCAATCAAGAGCTTGAGGAATTGGCGCTAGCACTCGAACAGGCAGGAGCGATGTTATCGACCGGCGGCCGATTGACCGTGATTGCCTTTCACTCGCTCGAGGACCGGATCGTCAAGCGCTTCATCGATGCGCATGCACATCCGGAGCGGCAGATGGTGTCAGAGCGCCGATTGCCGTTGCGCGCGGACCAGCTGCCGCGTCCCAGCCTTGATGCGGTGGCGCGCGTGCTTCCGGACGCCGCGGAAATCGCCTTGAATCCACGCGCGCGCAGCGCGGTGATGCGAGTGGCCGAACGCACCTCCGAGCCGTGGCCCGTGGCAGCCGCGTTCAGGCAGCACCCGGAGGCAAACTCGTGATTCGACGTGGCTTTCTGCTGCTGCTCGGCTTGTTGCTGTTCGCCTCCGCGTTGTCGCTGGTCACTGCCCAGCATCGGTCGCGCTCGATGTTCATCGATCTCGAGCGGGCGCAACTGCAGGCCAAGCGTCTGGATGTCGAACATGACCGGCTGCGGATCGAACAATCGCGCTTGTCGCAGCCGGCGTATGTGGAATCGGAGGCGCGCAAACTCGGGCTGAAGCCGATCGATGCCGGTCGCACGGTCTTTTTGAACCTGCCGGCTGCGGAGACGGTGAAGTGAGACGAGATGAAGTGAGACGCGTCTCGACCGGGTGGGCGCCGACGTTGAACCGCGTGCGCTCCTTTCGAAAAAGCGCGCGCCGCGAACGCGGCGACAGCATTGGTTTCAATGCCAATCCGCTGTTGACGGTCCCGTTGCCGGCGTGGCGCTCGAAGCTGATGCTGTTCCTGTTGTTCGTCGGCTTCGTTGCGCTCGCCGGTCGCACCTTCTACCTGATGGGCGGAGTTTCCACCGACTTTTTGCAGCGCCAGGGCGAAGCGCGCTACGCGCGCACGCTTGAAATACCGGCGACTCGCGGCCGCATCACCGATCGCAACGGAGTCGTGCTCGCATCCTCGGTGCCGGCGAAAGCGATATGGGCGATTCCCGAAGACGTAAATGCCGCGCCGGAGCAGCTAGGCGCGCTGGCGCGGCTGTTGCAGATGAACGTCGGCGAATTGAAGCGGCGACTGGCCGATGAGGACCGCACATTTGTCTACCTGCGTCGCCAGGTGGACGCCGAGATTGCGGATCGGATTGCGGCGCTGAAGCTCACCGGTATTCATTCGACGCGCGAGTTCAAGCGGCACTATCCGGAAGGTGCGACCAACGCTCATGTGATCGGCTTCACCAACGTAGAGGATCGCGGGCAGGAAGGCATCGAGCTCGCCCACGAGCGGTTGCTGGCGGGGCGAGCCGGAAGCCGGCGCGTGATCAAGGATCGGCTGGGCCGCGTGGTGGAGGACGACTGGCTGCGCGAGCCGCTCGATGGCAGGGATCTCGCGCTGTCGATCGACAATCGGATCCAGTACATCGCGCACTCGGCGCTGAAGAGCGCGCTCGACAAGCATCGCGCGAAAGCCGGTGCCGCGATCGTGTTCGATGTGAAGACCGGTGAAGTGCTGGCGCTTGCCAACCTGCCCAGCTTCGATCCGAATCTGCGTGGGAAACTGGCCGGCGACGCGATTCGCAATCGTGTGCTCACCGATACGTTCGAGCCGGGCTCGACGATGAAACCGTTTTCGATCGCGGCCGCGATCGAGGTTGGCAGAGTCAAAACGGATACGCGGATTCAGACGGCACCGGGCCGCCTGACGATCGGCAATCGCACGATCGGCGATGCGAAGCCGCACGGCATGCTGACGGTCGAGCAAGTGCTCGCGGTGTCGAGCAATGTCGGCACCGCGAAAATCGCGCTCGATCTGCCGGCACAAACGTTGTGGGATGCCTATACGAGCGTCGGTTTCGGCCAGGCGCCGCGGATCGATTTTCCGGGCGCGGTCGCGGGCCGGTTGCGGCCGGCGAAAAGCTGGCGCCCGATCGAACAGGCGACGATCTCTTACGGCCACGGCGTGTCTGTCACGCTGGTTCAGCTGGCGCGCGCGTACTCGGTTTTTGCGAGCGACGGCACGCTGGTGCCATTGACCTTGCTCAAGGCTGATACCACTGCGATGCCGGTACGGGCGATGACACCGCAAACGGCGCTCGCCATGCGCAAGATGCTCGAAATGGCGGTCGGCCCCGAAGGAACGGCACCGTTGGCGCGCATCGCCGGCTATCGAGTCGCGGGCAAGACCGGCACCTCGTACAAGATCAGGAACGGCCAGTATGTGCGCGAGTACGTGGCGTCGTTCGTCGGCTTTGCGCCGGTATCCGATCCGCGCATCGTCGTCGCGGTGATGGTCGATGAGCCGATCGGCGCG
>JBGSWY010000433.1:0-2367 GCA_041751715.1 Burkholderiaceae bacterium | reverse complement strand
AGTGGGCGCGCGTGCCGCGCTCGGCTGCCCTGCGACAGCAGCCCATGCAGCTGCAACAGCGTTGCGCGCTGGCCGGCGGCGACGACTACGAGCTGCTGTTCACGGCGCCGGCCAAGCGTCGCCTCGATGTGGTGGCCGCTGCTGCTGCCGAACCCGATCCTGTTGCGGTGTCGCGCATCGGTACCGTAACGGCGACCGCCGATCTTGCCGTGCTGGACGAGCGCGGGGCGCCAGTGGACACTGTCGCGCTTGCGTTCGATCACTTTCGACTATGAATGACCCCGCGCAAACGATTCAACGTCTGGCCGAGCGTCTGGGATCGGCGCTGCACGCACAGCACTTGACGATGGCGACCGCAGAGTCGTGTACGGCCGGCGGCGTCGGCTACGCGATCACGCTCGTCCCCGGCTCGAGCGCGTGGTACGACCGCGGCTTCATCACGTACTCGAACGAAGCGAAGATGCAGATGCTGGGCGTGTCATCGGCCTATCTGCGCGACTTCGGCGCGGTCAGTGAGCCGGTCGCGCGCGCGATGGCGCTCGGGGCCATGTCGCATGGCGCCCAGGTGTCGTTGGCCGTGACCGGAGTCGCCGGTCCGGATGGCGGATCGCACACTAAACCGCTAGGTACCGTTTGCTTCGCGTGGGCGATCCGGCGCGATCTGTCGAACGCACCGTGGGTCAAGACGCAAACGGCGCGCATCGAGGGCGATCGCGCTGCGGTGCGCACGCGCAGCATCATCGTGGCACTCGAGACGCTGGTCGGCCTGCTTGAAAAGCGAGAGGACGTTTCCTGACGCTGCCGCAGCATCGGGCGCGCAGCGGGACGCAAACGTTCTTCGTTGGCGATTTTGTAGACTTCTGTATATGGGCAGTCGCCGCGTGCCGTTCACGGCCTTTGTTGGGCTGGCGTTTGCATTTACCGCTGCGGCAGCCAATCAGGCGGTCAACGACGCGCCACGATCAGCACCGGTCTGCAGCGCGAGCTCGGGCGAGCTTGCAGTGGCCGATGCGCAACTGCTTGCCTTCGGTGACTACCGCGGTCCGCTCGCGTCGCGCGACAGCCAGGCGCAACGTTTCTTCGAGCAGGGGCTGGTGTTCGGCTGGGGATTTGACGTCGCCGAAGCGGTGCGATCGTTCCGGGCAGCCATGCGACGTGATCCGAGCTGCGCCCTGTGCCGCTGGGGTGTCGCCTGGGCCCTGGGCCCGAGCATCAATCACGACATGCGGGACGTTGATCTGCCGGTCGCGCTGGATGCGATTGCGCAGGCTAAAGCCTATGCGCAGGCGGGTTCGCGCGAGCGGGCGCTGATCGATGCGCTAGCGACTCGGTATTCAGGTAAAGGGGTTGCGGATGCCTCGTACGCCGATGCGATGCGCACGCTGGCCGGTCGCTACCCCGAAGACGCCGATCTCGCAGTGCTGGCGGGCGAGGCGCGGATGACCGCCCACGCCTACGACTACTGGAGCGCCGACGGCCGTGCCAGGGCATGGACCCACGGGATCATCGTCCTGCTCGATCGGGCGCTGCATCTTGCGCCTGGCCATCCGGGTGCGCACCATTACCGGATTCATCTGTTCGAGGAATCGCCGCAACCGGAGCAGGCACTGGCGTCGGCCGAGCAACTCGGCACGCTGGCGCCGACCGTCGGCCACCTCGTGCACATGCCGTCGCATATCTTCTTCCGGCTCGGAAGGTATCGCGAGGCGATGCTGGCCAACCAGGCCGCGGTGCAGGCCGATCGCGCCTACCTTGCGGCCACCGGAGCCGGCTCCGACTATGCGATTCACAACCTGCATTTCCTGTGGGCGTCGGCGCTATGGAGCGGGGATGGCGAAGCCGCATTGCGCGCTGCCGATGAACTCGCGACTGCCGCTGCGAAGTTGCCGAGTGACGGTGGCCGCTCGGGCACGCGCCAGCATTTTTTGGCGGCACCGGCACTAACCCGGGTGCGTCTGAGCCAATGGCATGCGCCCGAGACAACGACGAGCTCTGCAGCGGCGGATGCAGCCGCGCAACCGTACCTCTTTGGCCTGGCGAGTTTTGCCAACGGAATGGGCTACGCGGCGCGCGGCAACGTCGCCGCCGCGCGCGTCGAGCTCGATTTGTTGCGTCGTTCGCAGCGCCAGACAAAGGCCGCCACGTTGACCGTCAAGAACATCCATCAGGCGACCGAAGTGTTGAACGTGGCGCGCTTGCTGCTGCAATCTGCGATCGCCAGCGCGCGCGCAGCTAACAACGAATCGGTTCGCTACGCGCGCGCCGCGGTGCGGGCCGAAGATCGATTGCCCGCAGACGATCCACCGGTGTGGCTGGTGCCGGCGCGTCACGCGCTGGGCGCTGCATTGCTGAGTGCCGGCTCGGCGG
>JBGSWY010000432.1:0-3352 GCA_041751715.1 Burkholderiaceae bacterium | reverse complement strand
CGCAACGCGCCGAACAGGCGGCAACAGAAGGCGAGCACGTGTTGCATCGTCGGGCCGTCGATGAGCCCCGGATCCATCGGCTCGAACCAGCGCTCGATGCCGCCCACCAGCGGGTTGTAATCGACACTCTGATAGTGCGGCTAATTCGGCTCGATCTCCGCATGAGTCTCGCCCGCGCGAGCTGACAAAGCGGCGTGGCGGCGTCGGCGATAACGATGGCCGTCGGGCAGGTACGTGTCGAGGCAAAGGTCGTTCCAGCTGGCGGCGAAGCGCGGCCAGTCGGAAAGTGCGGCAGGCGCGCCGAGCAGCGGTCGCATCGAGTCGGCCGCAACAAACGCAAAGCCGTCGCGCGCGACCTGCTCGCAAAGCGGTGTCGAAGCAAAAAGAGCCGCTTGGCTGGTGCTGAACGAATCGCGGGAAATGATGGTGCTCAATGCCGCCCTCAGCCCTTCATTATCGGCCGGAGGCGGCACCTAATGCGAAACGCCGCGCGAGGGCGCGGCGTTTCAGCGTGGAGAGCCGTTATCGGCGCCGGGTGATCGCCGCGCCCAGCAGCGCGAACAAACCGAACAGCTGCATCCAGCCGAGTGCGCCGGCACCGGCGTTTACGGGTGCGTTGGCCGACGTTGGTGCGGGTGACCCCGGTGCGGGCGCGCCCGCTGCGGTGGCAGTACCTTGCAACGTCAGCGGGCGTGCCGGCACATTGCCGGTGAAGTTGACGTTCCAGGTGGCGCTGCGGGCGCCTGCTGCGGTCGGAACGAACTGCGCTCCGATCGAGCAGCTCGCGCCGGCCTCGAGCACGCCGCTGTTGATGCACGCCGTCGTCCCGGCGGGCACCAGTGCAGTCCTGAAATCGCCGACCTGCCCGGTGCCGGGCGCCACCATCGGATTGGCCAGCGTGACCGCAACCCCGTTGGTGTTGGTAAGTAGGACGTTGACCGTTGCGCTGGTCGCGCCGACCGCAGTGCTGCCGAACATCACCGTGTTCGGCGACGCCGTAGGTGTCGGCAACGGCGCGAAAGGAGGCGGAGGTGTCGGTGCGGGCGCGACCAGGATATGGGCTGCTACGTCAGAGCGCTGCTGCGGCGTCCAGACCGAAAAGGCTCCCATGCCGGTGTTAACGTCCGCGATGGCGCCGTTAATGGCTCCGAGAATCTGGGCTTCGGTTTGGCCGGCAAACTGCGAAGCGCGAAACGTGCCGGCAAAGCCGTGACAGTTCTGGCAGGACGCGCCACCAGCAGGCACAGGCTGCACATAGAGCGTTGCGCCGTTGGCGGCAACACCCTGCGCCAGAGCACCGGTCGCGCTGCAGGCGACGATCGCCAGTGCGGCGTGTGGCAGGGAACGCAAGCGGAATAGATCGCGACGATTCAGCATGGGAGTGGGAGAACCATGGGCCTGATGAATGGCCAGTCTATCCACCGCACTGCATGTTTACCGTCGGGCGAACGGCTTAGCGCGCTCCCCGCAATTTGACGAATTCGGCCCCGATGTCCGCGCTTCTTCCCCGATGCAGTCGCTGCGCGCCGTCTGCAGCGGGACGGTGTCACCTACTTCCCCTTGCCCTTCGAAGCGCCGCGATGCTCAGCCCGGTAATGCGGCACGTACACGCCGTTATACCAATCGTCTTTGACGAAATACACCGGCCGTGCGCAAGCTTGATATTTGTGGCAGTGCTTGCCCCACTTCTTTGCGTGACCCGGAGGTACGCGCAGGTAGATCGGCTGAACGGGTTGCACGACCTGCACCGACTGAATTATGACCGGTTGCGGATAGATCAACTGGGGTCGCGGCGCGTTGCCGATATCGATCCGTCCATAAAATCCCGGGTGTCCGACGCTGACCGACACCCCTACATCGGCGGGCAGGGCCGGCGCTGCCGCGAGTGCCAGCATCATCATGGCGAATGCATAGCGCTTCACTTGAACCCCCTTCATGTTTGCTCGTTGTCTAACGCATCGACGCGGTATTCAGACGACGTGGCCGGTGCACCGCTATCTGTACGGCAAGCAGGTGCCCGACTTGACACCGCATCGGCGCATCGCAGAAATTCGGTAGGCCGTTAGGCAGCAACCTATCTCGGCATTGCGCGACGCAGACGCTCCAGTTCTTCGATCAAATCGGCCACTAATGCGGCGAGTTCGGGGTTGGCATCAAAGCTACGTTCGGTCGTCACCATCCGGCGTGCGCGAAGAAGCTGCCCGCTGGCGAACCGCATTTCGCTGACTGTTAGCGAACTGCAGGTCAGCAGGCCCGCTTGTACGCGCTCTACCACCCACCCGGGCGCAACGGCGCAAGCGCTCGCCAGCTCCTGCACGTCCAGCGCCTGCTCTTCGAGCAGGGCACCGCTCAGCACGTTATCTCGTGTCATGACTCGCCTTTCATATTCCGGCGCGGATTGAATGAGGACATTTCGCGCGCCATCGTCTCGTACAACTGGCGCGCCTTTTCATCTTCAGCCGGAGGCAGCGCCACTTCAAGTTCCAGATATAAATCGCCCGCCGGGTTGCCCGGGATTCCGCGCCCCTTGAGCCGCAGCTTGCGGCCGTTGGCGGAGCCCATGGGCACATTCACTTCGACTCTTCCGGACGGCGTTGGCACTTCAATGCTGGCGCCCAATGCAGCTTCCCATGGCGCGACCGGCACCGTCTGCGTGACGTCACGGCCGTCGATTCGATAGTCGCCATCAGGCTCGAAGTGGATCTCGAGATACAGGTCGCCGGCCGGCGCACCACCGAGCCCTGCGGTGCCCTGGCCGCGTAGCCGGATGCTCTGTCCTTCTCTGACGCCCTTGGGTATCTGCACGTCGAGCACGCGCTCGTCGGTGACCACGTGGCCGGTGTTGTCGAGGCGTGCCGCGCGCAACGCGATCGGACGCGTGGCGCCGTGATACGCATCTGCCAGATCGATCATGATCTTCGCGTGATGGTCGGTGCCACGCATCTGTGTCTGCGCGCCGCCGCCACGACGTGCACGCGCAGCGCGGCCGAACAACTCGTTGAAGAAGTCGCTGAAGTCTTCGGCGTTCTCGCCGTACGAGCCCGCGTCCGAAAACTCGAAGCCGGCATCCCATCCGGGCGGCGGCTGAAACTCGCGATCGCCGCCCGCTGCGCGCCGCTGCGACAACTTGTCGAATGCCGCGCGCTTTTCCGGATCGGACAGCACTGCATACGCCTCGTTGACTTCGGCCATCTTCGCCGATGCATCGGCTTCCTTGCTCACATCGGGATGGTATTTGCGCGCCAGCGCGCGATACGCTTTCTTGATCTCATCGGCGCCGGCGGTCTTCTCGACTCCCAGCGTCCCGTAATACTCCTTGAACTCCATGTTCAGGCTCCGTTAGCAACGCGGC
>JBGSWY010000431.1:0-9223 GCA_041751715.1 Burkholderiaceae bacterium | reverse complement strand
CGCACGCGCGGGCTCATAACGCCATTCGGCGATATCGTTGGCGAGCACGCGAATGCACTCATCGGCCTCGGTCAGAAAGATCGAATAAAGCCCGTGGCTGATCTCGAGCGGACCCACGCGCTTGATGTCCTCGCTGCCCGCTTCCGACACGACCGCTTCCGGCTCGGGCGGCGGTGCTGCGGCTTCCGCACCGGTTTCCGGTTCATCTGGCGGCAGCTCACCGACGATTGCTTCATCGACCGTTATCGTTTCAACATCGGGGTTTGCAGGCAGCGCGTCAATGACCACTGCCGGCGCGCTGCCGTCAGACTTTGGGACCGCTGGCGTCCCCGGCAATGCGTGCGCATATTCGAACGCGCCGCCTTCGCGCACCGTCTGCGCCGAGCGCACCAGCGGAGTCGGATCCGGTTCGGCCCCCGGCTGACGCGCAATCTGACTGATCCAGTCGCGAATCACGCGCTGTGCGCCATCGGCGAGATCGAGCAGATCGTCGCTGGCCGCGCGCTCCTGCGCCAGCCACAGGTTGAAACACTGCTCGACCGCCCACGCGCCCTCGCCGACGGTCTTGAAGCCGACCATGCGGCTGGAGCCTTTGAGGGTATGAAACGCGCGCCGGATGGTGGTCAAGGTCGCCGGATCGTCGCGGGTAGCGCGCAGCACGTCGAGCTGTTCGACGATGCTGTCGAGCACGTCGCGCGCTTCCTCGACAAAAATCTGGCGCAGCTCGTTATCGGCCGCCGCTTCCGACAACGGCAGCGGCGCAGTGGGTTCCGGTGTGGCAGCGGCGCGCGGCGGTGCCAGCAACTGCTCCAGTTCGGCCGCATCTTCGCGTCGATGCGTGTCCTTCAGTTGATGCAGCAGTTGCGTTGCGCGCGCAGCATTCTGTTTGAGCGACTCGTTGTCGAGCAGATCAGCCTCGTTCGCCAGCACCGGCAGCAGGCGTTCGAGTTCGTCGATGGCGCGCGCATCTCCGGCCACCTGGACCAGCCGTTCTGCATGCGCGTGCGCTGCCTGCAGTGTCTTGCGCACCGCTGATTCGACATTGTCGCCGCGCCTTCCATCCGGCGCTCGAATGTCGATCGTGCGCGGTGCGATGTATTCGTCGTCGGCCGGCGCAGACACCGTATCGGCCGCCTGCAGTTGGCCCAGATCCGCGCTGAAAATTCCCGTCGTCGGGTCGTAGCGGAACATCCCGCGCGGTCGGTCCGCATCCTGCCCCACGCTTTCCACGAAGAAGCCGATCGCGCCCAGGTTCTGCGCGATGCGACCGAACTCGTCGGGCTCGGGCGCGACTGTGGCGTCGGAAAACCGGGCGATCGACGCCTGGACGTTGCGCAGCGCTGCGACCGGCTCGTCGTATCCTAGCAGCGAAAGCACGCCGCACACCTGATCGAACATCGAGTTCGTCGAGGGCAGATCGCTGCGCTCCAGGGGGTTGCGGAAAAAACGGTCGAGCCGCTGCTCGATATCGCGCAGCGTGGCCTGCGTTTCCGCAACCACCGTGCCCATTGTCAGGCGATCTTGCGCGCGTCGTGCAAGCTCGGACATCCACGGGCCGGCTTGCGCCAGCGGCTGGCCGCTGCGGGCCTTGGCGAGCCGGTCCATCACCTGCAGTGCCCGGCCTTCGTATTCGGATTCGATCTGCGGCAGCTCTTCAACACCGAGATCGACGAACAACAGCGCCGAAGCGACTTCCAGTCCCAGTGCTTCGCGCACGTTCGGTGCAAGACCAGCGAATTCCTTCGTCACGCGGCCGATTGCCTCGATCGTCGCCACCAGCGGCCGCGCATGCAGCGTGTGCGACGTTTCACGCGCAAGCGCGATTTCATGTTCGAACTTGGCGGTCTCCGGCGAGCCGGCGACGATCTGGCCCCATAGCTGCTTGGCCTGCACCAGTGCTTCCTTCAATGAGCGCAGTGCATCGGCGTCGAGCGCGGTCAGGCTAGCGCGCTCGAAATCGGCCGGAATCAGCGCATCGAGTCCGTACAGACGCTTGACCTCCGCGACCCGCGGCAATGTCCCTTCCGCACGGCCGACGTAGTACAGCGTGTCGACCATCAGGCGCTCGGCCACCGCACCGCCGCCTTCGATCATGCGGCGCAGCTGCAGATTCAGGCGCGCCAGCACGCGCTTCAGGTCGACATCGACCGCTACCGCGCCCGCTTCGAGCGCTTCCAGTAATCCGCGCGCGATCCACCAAAAGCTGCGCGCCAGGCCGCGCTGCGGCATGTGTTCGAGATCCGACAGCGCTTCACGCATCCGCTTGCGCGGGGCCGCGTCGTCCGAATTGCGAAGAAACCCGAGCAGCCCAAGCTCGAAGCGCGCACGCCGATCGCGCAACTGGCGCGGAGTGAAGTTGCGCGCCTCGATCTGATGAAACGCAGGCCGGCGCGACAGGTCCGGAAACACGAGGTCGGCCGGATGCACGCGGCTCGCTTCGTTCAGCTTCAGCACATCGCGGTAGTACGGGAACAGCTTGATCGGCTGATTGGGCCGGCCGGACAACAGCCCTTCCAGGTACGCCATCACCGCAGACAACGCGGTCTCGATCGTGCGGATCGGGTCCGGCGAACATTCCTTCGGATCGGCTTCGAAGCGACGCGTCAAGTGCTCGATCGCTTCGGTGACCAGCGCCACGCCGCGCAGATCGAGCAGCTGCAAGGCGCCGTTGGCCTGATGCACCTGATTGCGCGCATTGCGCAGGCTGTCGACATCCTGCTTGTTCGCAACGAACGCCTTCAGCCCGTTGACCGCTTCCGTCAACGAACTGCGAATCTCGTCAATGACCCAGGCCAGCGGCGCAATATCGGGCGCAGCGCCTACCAACTGATTCGGATCATGCTTTTGCGCCATAGGTTTATCCGACTCGGAAGCGTGCGACCGACGCTTTCAACTCGCGCGCCAGCGTTGCGAGC
The DNA here is from genome assembly GCA_041751715.1 of Burkholderiaceae bacterium. Lineage (GTDB taxonomy): Bacteria > Pseudomonadota > Gammaproteobacteria > Burkholderiales > Burkholderiaceae_F > JACCZX01. Next base: position 6,308 of record JBGSWY010000431.1, on the reverse strand, counting down.
TGCCCGATCGATTGCGCCGCCTGCCGCGTGCCTTGCGAAGTCTGTTCGGTCACCGACAAGATGCGCTCGATCGAATGCGCGACACCGCCGGCCGATTGCGCCTGATCATTCGTGGCTGACGCAATTTTCTCGACCTGATCGGTCAATTGGCGCGAGACGCGACCGATGTCCGACAGCGCGTTACCCGCCGCGTCCGACAGCTTCGCGCCTTCGACCACTCCTTGCGTGCTCTTTTCCATTGCCGCGACGGCGTCCTGAGTATCGGTCTGAATCGTGCGCACCAGCGCGCCGATCTGCTTGGCCGCCTCGGCCGATCGATCCGCCAGCCGCTGCACTTCCTCGGCCACCACCGAGAATCCGCGCCCCGCTTCGCCGGCCGACGCTGCCTGGATCGCCGCGTTCAACGCGAGCACGTTGGTCTGCTCGGTAATGTCGGTGATCAGCTCGACGATCTCGCCGATCTCCTGGGACGATTCGCCGAGCCGCTTGATGCGCTTCGCGGTCTCCTGAATCTGTTCGCGAATCTCGTTCATGCCGCTGATCTGGTTGAACACCGCGCGCTGCCCGCGCTCGGCGGCATCGAGCGACGCTCGCGCCACCTTGGCCGATTCGCCTGCATTCTTCGACACGTCGTTGATCTGCGACGCCATTTTCAATACCTTGTCACCGGTGTCCTTGATCTCCTTCGACTGCGCTTCAGACGCTGTCAACAAGCGGGTCGCGATATCGCGCGCCTGCGTGGACGCCGTGTTGACCTGCTCGGCCGTGTTGTTGATGCGGCCTACCAGGCCACGCAGCTCTTCGACCGTATAGTTGACCGAGTCTGCAATGGCGCCGGTGATGTCTTCGGACACCGTGGCCTGCACGGTCAGATTGCCGTCGGCCACTTCCTGCAGCTCGTTCATCAACCGCAAAATGGCGGCTTGATTGACGTCGTTGGTTTTCTTCGCATCCTGCTCGAGCCGCTCCGCCTGCATCCGCTGGACATCCGCTTCCGACGCCCGCTGCCGCGTGTCTTCCAGCAGCACCTTGAAGATCGCGAGCGCAGCCAGCAACAGGCCGCCCCCGAAAACCGCCATCATGAAAAAGTTGACGACGCGCGTGCGTTGCTCTTGCGTGTAAAGCCCGCCCAGCTCGCCGAACTGCTGCCGCAGCATTTCTGAATCGCGCAAGATGGCAAGTTCGGCCTCTTTCGCCTGCACGACGGCTTGCAGGTTGCCGATCGCACCTTCGATCGACTTCTGAAACTCGCCGTAGATCTTCAGCAATTCCTGCAGTCGAGTGCGCGTTTCGGGTTCGGTCGCTGCGTTGACACGCAGCGCTTCGCTGCCCGACAGCAGCGCCTGCGTCAAGTCGCGGAACTGGTTGATGTCGCGGCCAAGCGTGAGCGCGACTTCGGCGTTCGCCACGTTGCCCGCGACCAGCGAGTTCGCGCTCTTGCCCAGCCGCTGCGTCAGCGTTACCAGCTGGGATGCGGTGGCGATTTCGCGCGACGGCGCACTGCCCTGCAGCTTCAGCGACGTGATTTCCTCGGTCAGCTGCTGCAGGCGCGGGCTCGTATCGTTGATCTTGTTGATCACCTCGCCGAACGCCATCAGTATTTTCTGGTTGGCCATGATGACCGAGGCGGCCGATTCGCTGGCGCGCCAGTTTTCAGATAGCTTCTGCAGTGCCGGCTGCGTGCCGTCACCACCGGAAGCCGACAAATTGCGCAGCGGGTCGCCGTTGATCAGCGCATCCAGATTTGCGGCAAGTGCGTCGCGGCTGTCCTTGACCTCGGCAAACGCGGTGGCGTTACCCGCGACCGCGTTCGGCGCCGCCTTCGCCAGCCGCTGCGTGTGCATCAGCGAGTCGCCGACGATCTCGATCTGCAATGCGCCGTTGAACGCCAGGCGGTTGTCGAAGTACAGCACTGCAACGAAGAAGAACAGGAACGTGCCCATCAACAGCAACAGAACCTGGACCTGCAGGTTGACCGGCTTGTTGCCCAGCAGCGGCAGCCGCATGGCGATCAACCGGTCCATGAAGCGCATCGTCCCGCCGCTTCTTTCGGGGCGTTCGATCATGACCGTGCGCGGCGGCGGCTCAACCGTGGTCGTTCGTGGCCCTACCGTGTCCAACGCACCGGACGCGCGAAAGGAGTTGCCACGATGGCGACTCGATCGCTCCTTCGGTTTTTTCTTGCCGGACGTCAATCCCATGTCGAGTGCCATTTAACCCTCCGCCACTACCCGCCTTACACCACTTGTATGCCGCCTCGAAATCGGGGCGGCTTCGTATCGCCGCGTGTCGCGGTCGCCGTTTTGTGTGTGTGCGTCACGCACTGCTTATAGTCCGATCGACGCAAAACTGGCCGACGTTGCCAGCTCGCGCAACTCCAGCTCGGTCATCATCAGTCCATCGTTGTCGCGATAACGCGCCTGCTCCCAAGGGGCGCGCCCAGCCGGCACCGCTCCGTCGAGCGGCGTCAGCTCCTTTAGGTTGCGAATGCCGAAAGCGCGCGTCACCAGAATGCCGGCGCTCACGCCAAGCACTTCTCCGAAAACGAGAACCTGCTGCGTCTGATCCGCCGGCAGCGGATCGCGGCCGGTCAGTTGCAGCAGGTCCACCACCCCGATCAACCTGCCGCGCACGTTCGCCAGGCCGCGATACCACGGGCGGGTCCACGGCACCGGTGCGATCTCCGGCAGGCTGACGATCTCGCCCGCCAGCGCCATTTCGATCAGATAGTTTTCCGCACCGATACGCACCGCCAGCCGGGTAGGCTCGACCGGCTTGTTCGGCGCTTCCTTCAAGCGCTGCGCCAGCTGCGTCGAAAATTCCCGCAGTTTGACCAGCTGTCGGCTGGAGGCGTCGCTGCTCTTTGCCATGTCCGGGTGTTGTCTGTTGACTAGTTGAACGCAGCGATTTTTTCGAGCAGCTCGTCCGGCTTGACCGGCTTGACGACGTAATCGCGCGCGCCCTGCCGCAGACCCCAGATACGATCGGTCTGCTGATTCTTGCTGGTGCACATGATGATCGGAATGTTCTGCGTGACCGGATCCCTGGACAGCGCACGCGTCAGCTGAAAGCCGTTCTGCCCGGGCATCACGACGTCCATCAGGATCAGATCCGGTGCCGTCGTCTTGACCTTGATCATCGCTTCGTCGGCATTTTCCGCGGTCGATACTGAAAAGCCCTGCTTCGTCAGCATCTCGGTCAGAAAATGACGCTCGGTCGGCGAGTCGTCGACAATCAATACTTTTTTTATGGGCATAGCTTTCCCCGAAGCCGTACGTTCACTCTGGCCGCTTGTTCATTGCATCGAATGCTGTCGCACCGCAGTCAGCAAACTGTCCTTGGTAAACGGCTTGGTCAGGTATTCGCTCGAACCGACCATGCGTCCGCGCGCACGATCGAACAAACCGTCCTTGGACGAGAGCATCACCACCGGCGTCTTGTGAAAGCGCGGGCTGCGTTTTATCAGCGCGCAGGTCTGATAACCATCCAGCCGCGGCATCAGGATGTCGCAGAAGATGATGTTGGGCTGGTGATCGTTGATCTTCGAAAGCGCTTCAAATCCGTCTTGCGCCAGTATCACCTGACAGCCCGCTTGCGATAGAAAAATCTCCGCGCTGCGGCGAATGGTGTTCGAATCGTCGATCACCATCACTTTCTTGCCGCGGATTTCCGTAAAGTCCAGAGCCGGCATGGCTTGCAACCCATTCACGCTAATAACCGAGCCTGCGTTGTACGCGAAGCCGGCTCGCCCCCTGCGCCGAATTCCGTGGTTCCGAGGTCAGATTTCAACCATTTCGAAATCGTCCTTGCGCGCTCCGCACTCCGGACATGTCCAATTCGGCGGAATGTCTTCCCATCGGGTTCCGGCAGCCACCCCAGACTCCGGAACGCCCGCGGCCTCGTCATAGATCCAGCCGCAGATCAGGCACATCCACGTTTTCATCGCTACGCCGGTCGTCATCGTGCCCAACTAAACAAAAAGCCGGCGCTCGGCCGAGCTTCAACAGCTCAAACTCGACGGCTAAAATCAACAGGTTAGCGAGACATCATAACGTGGCATCCCAAGTAACCGCTACCCACTTTGCGTGACTAATTCGGCCGTTCGTGGACCCGATGCAAACCAGCTTGCCGGTGTTTACTTGCTGACGCCGGACACCGATGCGCGCGGATTCGAAGGCATGCTCTGCGTGGTCGAGCAGGCGCTCGAGGCTGGCATCCGCATCGTGCAGTATCGCGACAAGACGGCCGACACGTCTGAACGAGTGGAGCGCGCGTGCCGGCTGGTGGCATTGACACACGCCGTTGGCGCATTGCTGATCGTCAACGACAGCGCCGAGATTGCGGTAAGTGCGGGCGCAGACGGCGTGCACCTGGGCCGCGACGACGGCGATGTAGCGGTAGCAAGGCGCCGGTTGCGGGACCGGTTGTTGGGTGTTTCCTGCTACAACGATCTGAACAACGCGCGCAGGGCCGTCGCGGCAGGCGCCGACGCGATCGCTTTCGGCTCGATGTTCGCATCGTTGACGAAGCCCGCAGCGGCGCGCGCTCCGCTCGCGCTGTTGACCGAGGCACGCTGCAGGTGGCCGCAGCAGCGCATTGTCGCCATTGGCGGCATCACTACGGAGAATATTGCAACGGTCGCCCAAGCCGGCGCGCACGCGGCGGCAGTGCTCGATGCGATTTTTTCCGCCAGGGATCCGGCGCATGCGGCACGCGAGCTTGTACGGCGATTTAATGACGGAACAGCGGAAGGAAAAGCGTGAAGGGAAACGCAGGCATGACGAGCAACGAACAACTGTTTGAACGCGCGCAGCATTCGATCCCCGGCGGCGTCAACTCTCCTGTCCGTGCGTTTCGATCGGTGGGCGGAACACCACGCTTTATCGAGCGCGCCGCCGGTCCGTACTTCTGGGATGCGCAGGGCACGCGCTACATCGACTACATCGGCTCGTGGGGGCCGATGATCCTGGGGCACGCCCATCCGGCAGTGACGCAAGCTGTCCAGAACGCCTTGCTGCGCGGCGTCTCGTTCGGCGCACCGACAGAGGCCGAAGTCGAGATGGCCGAAACGCTGATCGCGCGAGTGCCGTCGATGCAGCAGGTACGTCTGGTGTCATCCGGCACCGAAGCGGCGATGAGCGCGATACGGCTAGCCAGAGGCGCGACGTCGCGCCGCAAGATCGTGAAGTTCGAAGGCTGTTATCACGGCCACGCCGATAGTTTGCTGGTCAAGGCCGGCTCCGGGCTTCTGACTTTCGGTCATCCAAGCAGCGCCGGTGTGCCCGCCGAGATCACGCAACACACCCTGGTGCTCGACTACAACGCCACCCAGCAACTCGAAGATGCCTTCAGGGAACACGGCGACGACATCGCATGCGTGATCGTTGAGCCGGTCGCCGGCAACATGAATCTGGTGCGTGCGACGCCCGAGTTCCTGCGCACCATGCGCGAACAATGCACCGCCCGGGGCGCATTGCTGATCTTCGACGAAGTGATGTCGGGCTTTCGCGTCGCGCCGGGCGGCGCACAGGCGCTGTACGGCATCGAGCCGGACATCACCGTGCTCGGAAAGGTGATCGGCGGCGGCATGCCGCTGGCGGCCTTCGGCGGCAAGCGGGAAGTGATGCAGCACCTGGCGCCGCTGGGTGGCGTGTATCAGGCCGGCACCTTGTCGGGCAATCCGGTGGCAGTCGCCTGCGGCCTGGCAACGTTGGCCGAAATTGCACGTCCGGGCTTCTACGAAGAACTCACGCGGCAAACGCGATCGCTGGTCGATCGCCTCGTCCAAACGGCAGAACGCCACGCTCCCGGCTTAGCGTTTTCCGGCGATAGCCTGGGTGGCATGTTCGGCATCTACTTCACCGCCGCTGTTCCCGGCAGTTACGCGGACATAATCGCGTGCGATATCGAGCAATTCAAGCGCTTCTTTCATGCAATGCTGGCGCGCGGCGTCTATCTGGCGCCGTCCGCCTACGAAGCAGGCTTCGTGTCGATTACGCACGATGATGCAGTGATCGACGCAACGATCGCCGCCGCCGAATCGGCATTTGCGGAAATCCGCTGAACGGCTGGTCCGTGGCGCGGAACTTGGCCGTAACTTTTGAGACGAAAGACCAGATGCATTTTCTATCCGCCCTACTCGCTGCCGCGCTCTTCCTTGCCACTGCGGCAATGCCTGCTGCCGGCCAATCACTGCCACGCTTTGGCGCCATTGAGAAACACGTCGACGCCGAGTTGATCGCCGCCACCGATGCGATCGTTCCCGGCCAGCCGCTGACTGTCGGGCTGCGGCTGAAGCACGAAGACAA
>JBGSWY010000430.1:0-4504 GCA_041751715.1 Burkholderiaceae bacterium | reverse complement strand
CAGCATCAAGCGTCGCCGTTCAACCGACATGCTGTCGGGCATCACCAGGATCAGCGGATAGCCTTTGACGGCAGCGACCATCGCCAGCCCGATGCCGGTGTTGCCGGAGGTCGGTTCAATGATCGTTCCGTTGCGGGCGAGCTCGCCGCTCGCCTCGGCCGCCTCGATCATCGACAACGCGATGCGATCCTTGATCGAGCCGCCCGGGTTGGCGCGCTCGGATTTGACCCATACCTCTGCCTCAGGTGCGATGTCACGGAATAACCGGTTGATGCGGATCGCCGGTGTATTGCCTATTGTTTCGAGGATGTTTTGTGCGCGCATGGGTAGTGCTCAGCAACGGTCGTGCCGCACGTTAAGCTGATGCCATGAACTTGTCGATTGATTACGCGGATATTCGTGGCGCAGCGGAGCGTCTTGACGGCATCGCACACCGCACGCCGGTGGCGACCTCGCGCACCGCGAACGAACGAATCGGCGCGCAACTGTTCTTCAAATGCGAGAACCTGCAGCGGATGGGCGCCTTCAAGTTTCGCGGTGCTTATAACGCGCTGTCGCAGTTCACGCCGGAGCAGCGCCGCGCAGGTGTCGTCGCGTTTTCTTCGGGCAATCACGCGCAGGCGATCGCGCTAGCGGCGCGCCTGATCGGCATGCCGGCCACGATCGTGATGCCGACCGACGCGCCGCAGATGAAGATCACTGCGACGCGAGGCTACGGCGCAGAACTTAAGCTCTACGACCGCTACACGGAAGACCGCGAAGCGATCAGCCGCGTGCTGGCCGACGAGCGCGGCATGACCCTGATTCCGCCGTTCGATCACCCTCATGTGATGGCGGGTCAGGGTACCGCGGCGCTCGAGCTGATCGAGGAAGCCGGCGCACTCGATACATTGCTCGTATGCGTCGGCGGTGGCGGACTGATTTCCGGCTGTGCGGTCGCGGCCAAACATGCGCTGCCGCAATGTCGCGTAATCGGTGTCGAGCCGGAAGCGGGCAACGACGTGCAGCAGTCGCTACGCCGCGGCGAGATCGTGCATATCGACGTTCCGCAAACGATTGCCGACGGCGCACAGACGCAGCACGCGGGACGTTTCACCTTCCCCGTGATTCAGGCACTGGTCGACGACGTGCTGACGGTCAGCGATGCACAGCTCGTTTCGACGATGCGATTTTTCGCCGAGCGGATGAAAATGGTGGTCGAACCGACCGGCTGCCTTGCGGCAGCCGCTGCGCTCGAAGACGTGCTCGACGTGCGCGGGAAAAGAGTCGGCGTCATCTTGAGTGGAGGCAACATCGACATCGCGCGCTATGCCGAGCTATTGCGCGCTACCGATAGCCGCAGCGACTAAGGCGCGTCGAGCTCGTTGCGGCACTCGCTCAGCGCCTTACCCGGCGTAACGGATGAGGCAGCGCTAACGGCTTGCTTCCTAAGGTTTGACGTTGGTCGGCGAACCGCCGCCTCCCGTTCCGCCGGACGGCAAGTTCGCACAGCCCGCAACCACGAATGCTAAGACGAGGGCGGCGGCGATTGAGAATACTGATCTGCTTCCATTACGTTTCATGACTGTTCCTGATTGAAATGCTGATTAAGAGACTTAGCGAACTCCGAAAACTGTGCTCGCCTGAACTGCATCCGGGGATGAAGATGACAGACGAGTCAGCAAGACTGAGGCCTTCGACGAAGAAAAGTTGGGCTGCGCTATGCGATCGTCGTAAGCCCGGCGATCTAACGAGCACCTGGTGCGCGCAGTAGCCGTGGCACTCGCCGTCCGCGGTGGCAGGCCCAGCTAAGGTCGCCGGACTCGCGCCACACGGTGCGGCCCTCGAGCCGGCTGAGTCGCTCTTCCCTTTCGGGTTTCGGCAGATCTGATCACGGACTCGATCGGCTGTTGTTCCGTGCATCATCACAGCTGCTTCGCTGAATTACCGCCGCGCACCGCCGCTTTCCGATCGTTTCGCAAGCAGGCGCCTCCCTAGCATCGATCTGAACCGGGAGGCCGCATGCGATTCGTTCAGGCTATCGCCACTGCCCTTGTCTGCGTCGCATTCGATTCGCCGCTTGCGGTCGCCGCGGCCGAGCTCGAGGGCACGATCGTGGCCGTCGCGGACGGCGATACGGTGACCTTGCTCGATGCGGACAGAAGGCAACACCGCATTCGGCTCGACGGCATCGATGCGCCGGAACGCACGCAACCCTACGGGCAACGCGCGCGCCAGTCGCTGACTGAACTGGCACACGGCCGCGCCGCCCATCTCGACTGCCCCAAGACCGATCGTTACGGACGCGCGGTGTGCCGCGTGGTAGTCGACGGTGTCGATGTCGGTCTCGAACAGATTCGGCGCGGCTACGCCTGGCACTACGTCAAGTATGCGAATGAGCAGCGTGCGGTTGATCGCGCTGCATACGCGCGCGCCGAAAGCCACGCACGCTCGAACAATTCCGGACTATGGTCGTTCAGCGACCCGTCGCCGCCCTGGGACTACCGGCGCGCACGAAAAGAATCAGCCGCCCCGCGGTCTTAGGAGGGCCAGAAATTCCGCGCGCAGATTCGCGTCCTTCAGGAACGAGCCGCGCATCACGCTGCTGATCATCGTCGAGTCGGAATCCTTGACACCGCGCCAGCGCATGCAGAAGTGATCCGCCTCCATGACCAGCGCCAGGCCGTCGGGCTGCATCGTCGTCTGCAGAAGGTCCGCCAGATGCACGACCGCTTCTTCCTGAATCTGCGGGCGACTCATCACCCAGTCGGTCAATCGCACGTACTTTGATAATCCGATCAGGTTCGTATGCTCATTGGGCAACACCCCGATCCAGAGCTTACCGAGGATCGGACACAGATGATGCGAGCACGCGCTGCGCACCGTGATCGGGCCGACGATCACCAGTTCGTTCAGCCGCTCGACGTTTGGAAACTCGGTCACGGGCGGCCTGGCGGCGTAACGGCCGCGAAATACTTCGCTCAGATACATGCGGGCAATGCGGCGCGCGGTCCCGCGCGTGTTGTGATCGCCTTCGGTATCGATCACCAGGCTTTGCAGCACATCGAGCAGCTTGGCTTCGACTTCGTCCTGCAGCTGCGGCAACTCATCGGGCTCAATGTATTCTGCAATGCTGTCGTTGGCGTGAAACCGCTGTTTCGCCGCTTGCAGACGAGCGCGGATTTTTTGCGATACGGGGACGGCCATCGAGAGCTTTCACATCAGTGTCGATGAGTCGCCCGACTATATATGAACCCCTGATCCGACCTGTGGAGTTGCGATGTTCGAAACTACGATCGCCGGCAGCCTGCCGAAGCCGTTCTGGCTCGCCGAACCGGGAAAGCTGTGGCCGCGGTGGAGAACCCAAGGCGCTGAGCTTCAGGAGGCCAAGCGCGACGCCACACTGCTTGCGCTAAAAATGCAGGAAGACGCAGGCCTCGACATCGTGACCGACGGCGAGCAGTCCCGGCAGCACTTCGTGCACGGCTTTGTCGAAGCGGTCAGCGGCATCGACTTCGAACACAAAGTGAAAATGGGCATTCGCGACAACCGCTATGAGGCGATGGTGCCGCAGGTTGTCGGTCCGCTCCGCCTGCGCTCGCGCGTGCATCAGGTCGAAGCGGGAGTGGCGCGAGCGCATACGACACGAAAGCTGAAGATGACGCTGCCCGGCCCGATGACGATCGTCGATACCGTTGCCGATCGCCACTACGGTGATCGTCGCGCGATGGCGATGGCGTTCGCCGATCTGCTGAATCAAGAAGCGCGTGCGCTGCAGGCCGATGGCGTCGATGTGATTCAGTTCGACGAGCCGGCATTCAACGTCTATCCGAAAGAAGTCAACGACTGGGGCATTGCGGCGCTCGAGCGCGCGGCCGCCGGCCTGACCTGCACGACCGCGGTTCACATCTGCTACGGGTACGGCATTAAAGCCAACGTCGATTGGAAAAAGAGCCTGGGCGATGACTGGCGGCAGTACGAGCAGATCTTCCCGGCGCTGGCAAAGAGCTCGATCAAGGAGGTTTCGCTCGAATGCGCCAACTCGCACGTGCCGCTCGAACTGATCGGGCTGCTGGAAGGCAAGGACGTTCTGGTCGGCGTGATCGACGTCGCGTCCGATACGGTTGAAACGCCCGGGCAGGTGGCCGATGTGATAGGAAAAGCGCTGAACTTCGTGCCGAAGGACCGTTTGTTCCCATGCACGAACTGCGGCATGGCGCCGATGGATCGGGCGGTTGCGCTGGGCAAACTCAACGCGCTGGTGCAGGGAGCAGATCTGGCTCGAAACCGGTATGCGTAATCGGTCGGTCGACCGTTAATCGGGCATCACGTTTGCTTTCAACCAACCGTACCGATTCCGGAGACCGTTATGAGAAAAATGGTGGCAGTAGTGGCAGCGGCAGCTTTTACCCTGAGCGCTTGCGAAACGATGACGGATCAGCAGCGACGCGTGGGTACCGGCGCGGGCGCCGGTGCGGCAGCCGGCGCCGCCATCGGCGCGATAGGGAACGACAGCAACCGGGGC
>JBGSWY010000429.1:0-1864 GCA_041751715.1 Burkholderiaceae bacterium | reverse complement strand
GCAGATATCGCTGGCGGTGACGACGCTGTTCTGGGGCGCCGGCGCGACGCTGCAGTTCATCGTGCTCAAGTGGGCCGAGACGGTGCTGAATATGGACCTCGCGCGAGCGGCTATTCTGCAGGCGGTGGTGGCAGTCGGAATTACGATCGGCGCCGTTTACGCCGCATCGACCGTCGCGCTGAAAAAGGCGATGGATGTACTGCCGGTGGGAATCGCGATGGGGCTCATCGTCGCGGCCGCTTCGTTCTACACGCCGGCAATCGTGCCGGCGGGCTCGATTCAGATCGGCTCCGTCAATGCCAGTTACTTCCTGCTGTTCGCGTGCGCGATCCTGGTCTTGATCGGCCTGCTGGCCGGCTACTTCGTGGTGCCGATGAACGCGCTGTTGCAGCATCGCGGCTATGTTCTGCTCTCGGCCGGACACTCGATCGCCGTGCAGAACTTCAACGAGAACCTCAGCATCCTGGTGATGCTCGGCATCTACGCGGCGCTGGTGTGGATGGATCTGGGAATACAGACGCTGATGCTGCTGTTCGGCGTTTTCGTTGCGGTCTCGATGCTGCTGGTGCTGCTGCGGCACCGGTTCAATCAGCGGCAATTCGATTCAGTTGCACTGATTGGCCAAGTCACGCACTAGCAGCGTGAACTTCGCTGGCCAGGCAAAGGTCGGCCCAGCTCTTCGCCTTGTCGGCCAGATTACGCAACAGATACGCCGGGTGATAGGTGACGACCACCGGTATCCGGCGTCCCGCCACGGTGATTTGGTGCGGCCGGCCGCGCAGGCTGGCGATGCTGGCATCGGTGCCGAGCAGCGATTGCGCGGCGAAGCGGCCCATCACGACAATCAGCGTCGGAGCAACGAGCTCGACCTGTCGCAGTAGAAACGGCTCGCATCTCGCGACCTCGTCCGGGGTGGGATTGCGATTGCCCGGCGGGCGACACTTAAGCACATTGGTGATGTACACGGACTTCGGCGTCGGTCCATCGCGCGTCAGTCCGATGCTGGCCAGCATGTTGTCCAGCAGGCGGCCGGCCTGACCGACGAACGGCTCGCCGCGCACATCTTCTTCCGCACCGGGCGCTTCGCCGATCAACATCCATTCAGCCTTGCTGTTGCCGACGCCGAACACCGTCTGCTTGCGCGACTCGCACAAGGAACATGCGCGGCAGTGGGCCACTTCGACCGGGAGCTCATTCCATCTCAGCTGAGCGATGTGGGCAGTGCGACCAATCGCAACGGGCGCTGCCTCTGCCACGATTGCTGTCTCACTGCGCAGCTGATACATCGGGCCCAGGCCCATTGCCTGCCAAATTTGCGCGCGCCGCGCATCCAGCGTCATAACGCAATCCGCAACACGAGTGCGTCTTCGCGGCCGCCCTGCGTCGGGTAATAGCCGCGCCGCACGCCGATGCGCTCGAAACCGTAGCGCTGATACATGCGCACGGCAGTGGCATTGCTCGGCCTGACTTCCAGCAGCATCGTGCGTACACCGTAGCTGCGCGCGACTTCCGCCATCCATTCAAGAGTGCGCCAGCCAAGGCCGCTGCGCTGATGCCGGCGTGTAACGCTCAGATTCAGCAGATGGGCTTCGTCGAGCGCCACAGTCATCACCGAATAGGCGATCAGTGTGGCAGCGGCGTCGCGTAACACCCAGACGCTGTAGCCGGAGCGCAGAGAGTCGAGGAAGTTGCCGCGCGTCCATGGGAACGGGTAGATCTCGCGCTCGATGGCCACCACGTCGGGCAAGTCGGCCTCCGTCATCGGCACGTAGCGATCAAGGTCCGGCTTGGGTAGCGCACTCATGATCTATGCGGCCGCCTGCTGCCGCTCGTCGATCGTCAGTGCGACGTGATCGCGCACGTA
>JBGSWY010000428.1:0-17777 GCA_041751715.1 Burkholderiaceae bacterium | reverse complement strand
AGCAGCAGGCACTCGCGCAGGTCGCGCGCGCCGACACCGGCGGGCTCCAGCGACTGCACCAGCTTGAGTGCAATCGACATCTCGTCATCGTCCGGCATCGGATCAAGCCCGGACAGTCCCTTCAGCTCTTCGAGGTCAACGCGCAGAAAGCCGTCGTCGTCCAGTCCCTCGATGACCGTGGCCATCAACACGCGATCCCGCGCGGACGACGCAAGCCATTTGGACTGGTCGAGCAGATAGTCGCGCAGCGACTTATCGGCTGGCGTGATGTCCGAATAGTCAAAATTGTGCTCCGCACCGTTGTTGCGACGAGTGGTTCCGTACTGCGACCAAGCATCGCCTTCCCAGGCGTTGTCGACTGGCGCCTCGGCCGCCGTTTCAGTATCGGCGGGTGCGGCGGGTGCGTCGGCCACCTGTGCCTGATCGACCCCGTTTTCGGTTGCAGCAGACACTTCCGCGTCGGCTTCTTCCATTTCCAGGAACGGGTTGTTACCCATCGCCTGGTTCACTTCCTGCGCGAAATCGAGGGACGAGAGCTGCAGCAACCGTACGGCTTGCTGCAACCGTGGCGTTAAAGTCTTATGCTGGCGTTGCTCATTTCGAATAACCGGGTCATTCATTCTGACAGGCCTTTCGCAATCGAATTCGGGCGGCTAGCGGGGCTATGACAGCGTGCCGTTGCTGGGCGATAGAGTGCATCGGGGCGGACCGGCGCCGGTAAGGTCAAGCATTGAAATCGCTTTTTTTTACGTTCCCCAGGTTAGTGAGCATTTAAGCAATTTGCGTACCACAATAAATCCTGTTGACTCAATCACATGCGCGCGCCGGTTGCATTCTCGATCTAAGGGAATCGACGACGCGCAGTTGCCGCAGCGGGGCGCGCTAGTTGACAGAACACGCTTAGGACTGGCTCGGAGGAGTACGCCGCCGTTTGCTTTGATGGGGAGCGGATGCCTGGTCAATCACCTCGGCGGTTTGATTGCGGCAGTCGGTGTCTTCCTTGCCGCTTTCTATGTCGTCGTGGGCCTGCTCCATAACGCCGCGCGGTTGGCTCGCCTGCTGATCAGCAGACTCATCGCGTTCATTCGGCTGGCGCAATGACTGATTCGGGTCTGCGGGCTGCTCGTCAGTCGATAACGCGCGCTTCGTACCGGCGGAACCTGCGGCTGCGGGAAACTTCTTGCCGGGCCGGGGTGGCCACCGCAAGCGATCGCCTCTTATCGGCATTGTCATCTCCTGGTTTGACGCCTGCTTCAGCACTTAGCGTGCCGTTCGGCACAACGAGGCGGAGCTCGCTCTGACACGTGCGCGCGCTGCTGCGCAATATGTGGGCACGCATGTTGCAACTACTTGATGGCGTGGATTGCAGTACCGCGTGTTCATTAACTACAAAGGAAGCGCAAAATGAAAACCGTGCTAGTTGCCACTATGGTGGCTCTCGCAGCCGTTTACAGCTCGGGCTGCTCGGTGGCCAGTGGCCAGAGGTCGATGGGCGATGTAGTCGATGATTCGACAATCACAACACGCGTGAAGGCGCGTTTCGCCGAATCCAAGGACGTTGCCGCGACCCGTATCAGCGTCGAGACGCTGAAGGGTGTGGTGCAGTTGTCCGGGTTCGCGGTCAGTGAAGCCGAGCGGGTGCGCGCGGCGCAGATCGCCGCTTCCGTGCCGGGCGTGGTACAGGTTCAAAACGCGATAGCAGTCAAACCCGCAACGTAATCCCGGTAGCACATAGACAGGCCCGCCCGGGCCTGTCTGCCGGCGCGCTGTGATCAGTGACCTGTTCACGTCGTGGCGCGCGCCCGCCATGTGCTCTTAACATTTGCTGATATTGCGAATCGGGAAGCACCGTGCCCCACGCGCTCATCGTTGACGACGATCCTGACACGCGCGACTGGTTATCTGAGGTCGCGAAGCGCGAAGGGTTCACGGTCGCGGCCGCCGGCACGCTTCGCTCGGCGCGCGCGCAACTGGTGCGTCAGCAGCCCGATGTGCTGCTGACGGATTTTCAGTTGCCGGACGGCAATGGCATTGAACTGGTGGGCGATCTGGACCGCGCGGCCGAGACCGAAATCATCGTTGTCACAGGGCACGCGTCGATCGACAGCGCGGTCGAAGCATTGCGAGTCGGTGCAACCGATTATCTGACCAAGCCCATCGAAATCGAGCGGCTCACCAACATGCTTCGACGCCAGCCGCGCACGGTCGACCTGAAGCATGAGATCGGCGAGCTCAGAGACGAGTTGCGCAAAGCCGGGCGCTTTGGCCACTTGTACGGATCGTCCCCGCCGATGCAGGCGCTGTACGACAGCATGGCGCGCGTATCGCCCACTTCGGCCTCGGTGCTGCTGATCGGCGACAGCGGCACCGGAAAGGAGCTGGCGGCCCGCACGATTCACGACCTGTCGAAGCGCAAGCGCGCGCCGTTTCTGGCGATCAATTGCGGAGCGATATCGCCGCAACTGATCGAGAGCGAATTGTTCGGCCACGAAAGAGGCAGCTTTACCGGCGCCGACCGCCAACACAAAGGATTCTTCGAGCGTGCCAATGGCGGCACCATCCTGCTCGATGAAATCACCGAGATGTCTCTCGCGCTGCAGGTGAAGCTGTTGCGCGTACTTGAAACCGGTACTTTTGTCAGGGTCGGCACCACCCAACCGATCGCGACCGACGTTCGCATCATCGCGGCCACCAACAAGCAGCCGGGCAAAGCGGTGGTCGAAGGCAGGTTCCGGGAGGATCTGTATCACCGCCTGAATGTTTTCCCGATTCAGTTGCCGCCGCTGCGCGAGCGTGGCAACGACCTCGAAATGCTGGCCCAGCACTTTCTGGACGAGATCAATGCCACCGAGAAAACCGCCAAGCGTTTTTCGCCGGCCGCACTCGCAAGCCTGAATCAGCACTCCTGGCCGGGCAACGTGCGGGAGCTGAAAAATTATGTGCAGCGAGCGCATATCCTGGCCGATGAGATCATCGACGGCGGCATCGCTCCGGACTCCGCGCCGTTGAACGCTGATCAGGATGACGTGATCACGGTGCGCATCGGCACGCCGCTGCACGAAATAGAAGAGCGGGTCACGATGGCAACCCTGGTGCGCTGTGGCAACGTCAAAAAGAAAGCCGCCGAAATTCTCGGTATCAGCCTGAAGACGCTCTACAACCGGCTCGAAGCCTACGCCCAGCGCGAGCGCTCGGGTATCGAAGCGCGCGACGCCGAAACGGTTTGAGCCTGCAGCTGTAATCTCCGCTGCACCTTTCGCAAAGTTTCGTCTCTCAAGATGCCAGCACTCTCGGGCGCAGTGACCGAGCGGCCACGTGCGCCGCTTGCAGTCAAGGTGATCGCCTTCATCGCCCTCATTTTTCTGCTGGAAAGCGCGCGCCCGGTAGTCCTTCCGGTGGCCATCGCCATCATCCTGACATTCTTGCTGGCGCCCCTGGTGCGGGCGTTGCGCAGCCGCGGTGTCAACGATGCACTCGGTGCGGCAATCGTCGTCTTCGGTTTTCTATTCATCCTCGGACTGCTGGGCAGCCGGCTAGTGGCGCCGGCCAGTGAATGGATTGCTCGCGTTCGTCGCACTGCTGCTGCTGGCCGGCACGATCACGTTCACCACCTTCGGCGAGATCGTTGCGCCTGCGCTGGCCTACGCCGTCATCAACGTGATCGAGAGCAACTCATCGCGCCGTGGATCGTGGGTCGCCGCCTCGAAATGAGCCCGCTGTTCGTTTTCCTGGCGGTGATGATAAGCGCATGGATGTGGGGCATAGCCGGTGCGTTTCTCGCGGTTCCGCTGCTGGTTATCATCAGAAGCGCGGCGCGGCGCTCGAAGAATCTGCGGCTCTGGTGCGTTTATCTCGACCGCGGCCGGCCGGAATTGCCGACGATGCGGACGCTGCTGGGTATCGGTTTGCGCCGCCGGCGCAGGCGCCCGGCGGGCGTGGCACAGGAACCGGAGGAACAAACTCGACCGCGCAGCCGCGCGCGCGACAGAAAGCCGTTCCTGGGCAAGGTCTAGGATTCGATCGAGCGCAGGACGAAAAAAAGGCCGCTTGTCGCGGCCCGGTCGTGTATCTGCAGGTCAGAACTTGTAGCGCACGCCGAGCGACCACAGGTCGACGTCATCCTTGCCGGTCGTAAAGCGGAACTCGTGGCGATCCCATTCGCCGACAATGGCCCAGTTGCGGGTTAAATCGAACCCGACGCCAGCGCCATACGACAGACCAAATCCGTCTTCCTTGCCGCCAGGCAGACCGGTCACGAGGGCAGGGCGCGATTCGGTCCAGCCGTAGGTGGTGCCGATTTTTCCGAAGACATTGAACGCGTCCAACGGCAGATTGGCCACCAGGCTGATGTCGATTCCGTAGGCCTGAACGTTGCCACCGGAGCGATTGACTTCGCCCATGTTGATGTAGCCGATCTGCGCCCCGATGATCCGCGAGAACATGCCGCCGGTGTAGAACTTGCCGGCAAACGAGTCGTTGTCACAGGTAAATGCGCCGACACATGGTGTTTCGTAATCGGCCCATCCGAGGTTCAATCCGGCATAGCCATACGACGTGTACGGGATCAGAGAGTACGAACTGGCACGTCCACTTTCCCATTCTGCATCGCTGCCTGTCATCTGCGCCGCCACTGCCAGCGGCACCGCGCCGCATGCCGACAACACAGCAGTCGCGACCCAAGACTTCGCTCCATTCATGCAACTAACTCCCATCAATTTGTTGAAGTCTGCTCACACGTACAATTGCAAACGCGTGGCGCCCTGTCGGCAATGTTTGTGCCTATCAGTAACGTGGGGAGTGGGCGGCCGAAACCGGCACGATACTTGCTCCCGACAGGTCGTCCTACAAAACTCCGAAGGGGCTCCCATGGCTCAACCTTTTCCCGCCGTTCCTTTTTCTCCGGTACAGCTGACTGACAAGGTGAGCAGGGAACCGGCTGACCATCCCGACCGCATTCCTGCGGATCGCCGGTCGGATCCGATCACGCGCAGGCTGCGCGTGCTGGTGCGCCGATCACTGGCGGACCGACCGAACTGAAGCTGTCGCGATAACCGGCAACGCCGCGCGCGGTCGTCAGCGTCAGCTGACGCCTGTTCGCTGTTCTGCGCGCGGATCGAGTCGACCCGGGGGTGTGGACGTAGGGCTTGGTTAACTTGTTGTATTGACTGGTGTCAACCATCGGTCACATAACACCTGCACAGTCAGACTGCTGGCGCGCGCCGGATGCCCTGCCCGCGGTACGTATGATCACACGCTCGCAGTCGGGCACCACCGTTGCACTAGGCACTGATGTTGCTTTGAGAAAAAAGACAATCGTGCGCATCGCCTACGTCACCGAGACTTACCCGCCGGAAATCAACGGTGTCGCCTTGACGGTCGACCGTTTCGTACGAGGGTTGCGTGCGCGCGGCCATGCGGTCGACCTGGTGCGGCCCAGGCAGCAGCATGAAGCGGAGTGTGACAGCCGCACCGAGTGGCGCACGCCGGGGATTCCGATTCCGATGTATCGCGATCTGCGCATTGGCTTACCGCTCGTTTCTCGCCTGCGCAAGCGCTGGAAGGAATCACGGCCACAGCTGGTGCATGTCGCGACCGAGGGCCCGCTTGGATGGGCCGCAATTCGTGCGGCGCGTGCCAGCGGGCTTCCGGTGACCTCGGACTTTCGCACCAACTTCGATCAGTACAGCGAGCACTATCGGCTGGGCTGGCTACGCGGCGTCGTCGGCGCTTACCTGAAGCACTTTCACAACTCCACCGACCGTACGTTCGTGCCGACCCCTGCGGTGCGCAAGTCGCTGACCGGGCAGGGCTTCGAGCGCACCGAGGTCGTCGGGCGTGGCGTGGACGCCGAGACCTTCTCGCCGCAGCACGCAAGCGCAACCATGCGCGCAAGCTGGGGCGCAGATGAAAGCACGCCGGTGTTGCTGTACGTCGGGCGGCTCGCCGCGGAAAAAAACGTACCACTGGCATTCAGCGCGTTCGAAGCCGTGCGGGCGCGCATCCCCGCAGCACGTTTCGTGGTGGTCGGCGACGGCCCGCTGCGCAGGAAGCTGGCGCGTGCCCACCCCGATGCGATCTTTGTCGGGCCACAGCGCGGCTCGGCGCTCGCCGAACATTACGCCTCGGCCGATATTTTTCTGTTTCCCAGTCTGACCGAAACTTTCGGCAACGTGACGCTGGAAGCGCTCGCTTCCGGCCTGCTTGTCGTGGCGTTTCGTTCAGGCGCGGCCGCTGTGCATATAGACGATTGCACCAGCGGCATCCTGGTCGATCCGAGCGATTCGCAGGGATTCATTGCGGGCGCCTGTGCACTGGCCCATCAGTTCCGCTGGCTGGGCCTGATGCGCGCGGGAGCACGTCGCGCGGGCGTGGCAGCCAACTGGGATTCGGTTATCAATCGATTTGAGTTTTGTTTATCGGACGCGGCGCATGCAATCGAAGCACCTGTTGCTGGATCGTGCCCTGCGTAATACGCGGCGCGATGTATGGGTCGAGCGCGACCTCGTCTGGGCGCAGTGGCTGCATCGCGTCGCGCGTTATCAGACACCAGTTAAAGCGCTCGTCATTGTCAGCAAGCTCGGTGATGGCCTGTTCTGGTATGTGCTGATCGCCGCGCTGGCGTTGATCGGCGGCACCAACGGCCGCGACGTGGCGGCACAAATGGTGCTCGCCGGCCTGCTTAATCTTCCGCTTTACTTCTGGCTAAAGCACTCGATCGGGCGGCCGCGGCCATTCGTTGCGTGTCCGAATATTCGGGCGTGCGTGCGGGCACTCGACAAGTTCAGCTTTCCCTCCGGCCATATGCTGCACGCGGTGGGATTCGCCGTCGTGTTCAGCTGGTATTACCCGATGTTCGGAGTGGCGCTGATTCCGGTGGTGTTTCTGATCGCGCTATCGAGAGTGGCGCTCGGAATACACTATCCGAGTGACGTCGCAGCGGGTGCGTTGATCGGCGCAGCAGTGGGCTTCGGGGTCGTCCTGCTTTACTGATCCCTGCTTTCGACGCCGATCTTGTGCGGTGGAGCCAGAGGATCGAAGTCCACCCATTGCCCCTCCTGCCAATCCCCTTCAGCTCGCTCCAGATCTTCTACCGCGGCGGCGGTTAGCGTATCGACGACGATCTGCTCGCTGGCGGGGTCTACCCGCACCGCCAGTGTCATTCCACCCCGCCGCATATTGACGGCGTCTTCATCAGGTGTCTTGGTTTCAGTCTCCTGCTTTTCTTCGGCGGAGGTGCGGGTCGATGCGAGTGCGCCGGCCATGCCGCCGACATGCGCGCCGACCCCGGCCAGCGCTACCGCGAGAATCGGGGCCAGTGGGGGTATCGCGGCACCGGCCACGGCACCCGCTGCCAGCCCGGCCGCTGCGCCCGCTGCGACGCCGGAGGCCTGCCCGATGCTCGACTCTTCGGTGCCCGTGTCGGCTTGCATGTCGCCGCCGATCGGATATGCGCCGTGCTGTCCCGGCGGGTTAACGTAAAACGCCTGCATGTCGCCGGGCGCGATACCACGCGACCGCAGCTCGGCCATTAAGTCGTCCGCGCGTTGTTGTGTTTCCACTCGTCCTGCAATGATGGTCGCCATTGTTCCTCCCGTTCTTTCATTATCGCAATTTAAAGGCCATCAAATGGCGCACGAAAAAAAGCCCCGCGCGAACGCGGGGCTTCAAAACAGACCCGGCGTCTCGGGGAAGGGGAGGGGAGGGACGCGGGCCCAACAACCAACTGTCGGGGACGAATTGGTTGGCTCAGCTAATTTAGCAATTGGTGTGCCGCCTATGTGTCTCTCTTTTCTACGCTGACGAGCAGGGTTCCTGTAGCGCCGCGTGTACCTTCATGCCGAAAGATTTACTTGCTCGCCGCGCTGGGACTCTTTGCCGTATCGGCCGGTACGTCGAACTGGACGACCAGTTCGGTTCGTTTGCCGGAGACGATGTTTATCTTTCGCTCCTGCTTCTTGCCGCCTTGATGCGTCACGGACACGGTGTAGGCACCGGGCTTCAGATCTACCAGTAGCCAGGGTGCATTGAGCTGCGTATCAAGCACTTTTTCGCCCGCTGCGGAGGCGATCCGGGTATGCATGTCCGCCAGATACGCCCCGGAGAGTGAAGACACAATCAGCTGCAATGAATACTTGCCGGCTACCTGCTTCAGTTGTTCGACTTCGCCCTGCCCGATACCGCCACTGACATACGGGCGGCCGCTGACCGTGCTGCCTTCGGTGACAGCCGCCGTAGCGGAAAGCGAGCCGAAAACCAGTGCGCTGCCGACCATGATGCTGCGTAATGCGTGCATACATTTTCTCCCGCGGTGTGGACGCTAACGGGAGTGGAGCAGTCCTCGTTCCCGTTCCTGGCGGCGCGGATGAAGAGGTCCCGGCAAGGAGCGATTCGCGTATCGATCGGCGGTCTGCAGCCGCCACTGGCGCACGAACTCCGCCTTCGTAACCGGTGCGCGATCGGTCAGTGCGCGCTGCAGCAGGCCCTGCCACGATCGCCGTATTGCCTTTGACTCCGCGTCGTACGGATGCAAGCCAAGGCGTAGCACGGGCGCACGCGCTGCAACTCTTCCCAGCAAGCTGTTCCATACGATCGATGCCGGTCTGCGCCACGCCTGGCGAACGCTGTATGTCAGACACGGCGCGCGAATCGACTGCTTTTCCGGCAGCAAGATCATTTGCGTCAACGTGCTGGTGTACTGCAGACCAGTCGTTTCACGCAGCGCCCTCCATGAACCGGGGCCGAGCAGCCATGCGGGTGCAACAAACCCCGCCAGTGGCCACCGGTTGGCGGCGAACCAACGGCGCCCAAGCGTGAGCCGCTCCGCCGCTTCCGCTGCCGAAAGGCCGCAGAACTCGCCTTCGCCCGCGGTGTAGATGCGCCGCCGAAACCAGTCGATGACATCGCTCGGAACGTGCGGATCGACATGAAAGTAGCCGTGCAGCGCCAGTTCGTGTCCAGCAGCCAGTTGCGCGGTCATCGCCTCTTCGAACTCCGGTTGCGCCGAGCACGCACCGCGATAGGCCGGCACGACAAGCAGCGTGACCGGTACCTCGGCGACTTCGCGTACCGCATCAAGCACGTCACGGCAATGGCCCCAGGTTGCTGGTGCAACGTCGTGCAGTGACACGCACAGCCAGCGCTTTGTAGCGCTCACGGATTCAGGCTGCATACGGTTCCTTGCTCTGGCTTGCCTCGGTCACTCCAGGCGAAAAACGTAGCGCGGTGTAACGATTGATCAGCTTCGAGAAGGCTCGATGTGCATCGAATTCGAGCGCGCGGCGCCGCGCGGCTTCACGCAGCAAGCCGGCGTTCGGCGCCACTGCGGCAATGACTTCAGCCAGCGCTGCCGCGCCGTCGGGCTCTACCCCGATTGCGGCGCAACCGTCGATCAGATCCGTCAGCCCGCCCCGCGCGCGCGCCACGACCGGTGTACCGCACGCCAACGCTTCGAGCGCTGCCAGTCCGAAAGTTTCCTGATCGCCGGCATGCACGAACAGATCTGCGCTGGCCAATGCACGCGCCAAGGCCGACGCCTCCGACTGGTACGGAACAACGCGCACTCGTGTGCCGTGCGGCGCGCTGGGGCCGTCACCGATCGCGATCAGCACGTAGGGGGCCCCGAGGTGATCGACCGCACGAGCGAGCTGGTCGAGGTTTTTCTCCGGCGCAAAGCGGCCGGCGTACAGCAACACGACATCGGACTCGGAGCAACCAAGCTCCCGCCGCCAGTGCGGGTCGCGCTGCCCCGGATGAAACAGGGCGCAATCCACGCCGAGGGGCTGATGGACCACATTGTCGAGCCCAAGCTCGAGCAATGTGTGGGATGACCACTGGCTGGCGGCAAACACGGCGTCGTACTGTTGGTAAAGGTGACGCAGATACCGGCGCACGGACGGACGCAACGCGCGCGTCAACCGGTGATCGGTCAGCGCATCGATGTTCGAGTGATAAAACGCTGCGACCGGCACCCCGAGATGCTGTCCGGCATCCAGCGCCGACCACGCGAAGCGGTACGGATCGCCGACCTCGATCACATCCGGCCGTTGCCGAACGATTTCGCGCGCGGCCGCGGCGCGAGCCAGTGGGAATCGATAGCCGCCGGAAAATGGCAGCGGCCATGCGCTGATGCCGAGCGTGTCGGGGGTCGACGGTCCGGGAGCGATGATGGTGTGGCGCCAGTTCGAATGCTTGGCCAGCCAGGTGCGTTTGCCGCGCAGGTAGCGCGCTACCCCGCCGCCGCTGGCGCTCCAGAACATCGTGATGTCAAGCAGATGCGGCCCTGATCGCCTGCGATCACTGACGGCTGCAGCCGCCGCAAGTTCTGCCATCTGCCGTGCCCCCGTTCGTATGTAGTTCTGACCAGCCCGAAAAATAAAGCAAAACGGGTGCCGCCACAGCGCCGAGCGGGCACGGAATCTGCCGAAGTATCGGTTTCACCACCTATCAACACAACCCGGAGAAAAGCCCATGGATCGCGATGATGTCGTCGAAACACTGAATGATCTGATCGAAACCAGCAAGGATGGCGAATACGGATTTCAGCAATGTGCTGAACATGCGAAATCGGGCAATTTGAAAAGTGTGTTCACGCAGCGCGCGGGCGAATGCCGCGAGGCAGCGCAGGAGCTGCAGGCATTGGTGGGTCGCTTCGGCGGCAAGCCGGATACAGGCGGCTCAGCGTCGGGCGCAATGCATCGCGGGTGGATTGCCGTGCGTGGTGCCGTGGCGTTCGATGACGACCAGGCGATGCTGAACGAGTGCGAGCGTGGTGAAGACATCGCGCTGAATCGTTATCGCAAGGCGCTGGAAGAAGATCTGCCGCCGGACGTCGAGCAGGTTGTCCGTCGCCAATACGAAGGCGCGCGCCGTAACCATGACCAGATCAAGGCGCTGCGCGACAGTCACAAGACAATGGCGTAGTGGCATTGAATGAAATAGCAAGTCATGCAAGACATTCGTGGCCGACGGATGCTGCCGCTGTTAGCGGCAGTGGTCGCCGCGTTTTCTATTGCCTCTTGCGGAGATCGCAGCGATCCGCCCGCTGGCAGCACCACCACCACGACAACGGTTCCGGCTACGACGGTGGCGCCGGCCAACACGGCGGCGCCCGCAACGGGGACCGCGTCGGAGTCCTCGGTCAGGACGCCACCCGCTTCAGCCGGACTCACGCTGGGCGCAGCCGATCGTGAATTCTTCGCGCTGGCCAACAGTTCCGACATGCTCGAAATGCAGGCCGGACGGCTGGCGCTGGACAAATCGAAGAACGCCGAGGTGCGTACCTTTGCGCAGAAAATGGTCGACGACCATACAAAGGCGAGCGAGAACCTGCGCGAGGCCGCCTCCAGCGTAGGCATGACCTTGCCGGCGGCAATGAGCCCACCGCATGTGGCGCATCTGGAGCGACTGCGTGGATTGATAGGAGCGGAATTCGATCGCGAGTATGCGGCGCAGATCGGAGTCGCCAGCCATCAAGAGGCAGTCGGTTTGTTCGAGCGCGCCTCGCGCGAGGCGGCCAACGTCGACGTGCGAGCGTTTGCCGACACAGGGCTTGCCGCCAAGAGCGAGCATCTGGAACTCGGTCAAACGCTGGCAGACAAGGTCGGCGTTTCGGCCGACCGCTTAAGACTGGCCAATGCGCCGCCTGACCTGAGCAGTTTGTCGGCCACGATTTCGAGCGGAGCGAGCAACACCACCAGCACAACCGGCAGCGGCGTTATCGCAGGCGCCGATAGTTCGAAAGGCAGAATGACCACAAGTAGATCAGCGGCGCCCGTCGCTACAAGTTCGCCGGACGCTGCGGAGAGAAAGTAGTCGCCGGCTTCGGCAACTCAACGCGCGACATCGTGCGCTATGCGGGTAAAGTGTCTACGTTACCAAGGAGAGACGACCATGTTCCGGAAACTAAAAGTTGTGCGCTCGATGCCGCCAGTGATATTGGTGCTGTCCGCCGCTCTTGCATTGGGAAGTTGCAGCGATCGCCAACCGGCGCCCACCGCTTCGCCAGCGCCGACCACACCCGCACCCGCAAGCCCACCGCCCGCCGCAGCGCCAGCCACTACCCAGGCATCCGACGCCCCGGTCGTTACTCCCGGCACTGCGGCAGACGTCACCAAGAAGGGCACCAGCACCGGCATGGTAGGCGGCGAGGCGGGCACCGTTGCGTCGAGCGGCAAGCCGGGTACCGGTACAGCCAGCGGTGCGGGCACCGGTGCGGCGGAGTCGAGCGGCAGCCAGACCGCCAATAAGAAGTAATCCCGACGCTCGCGTTAGGAGCCGGTCATCGCATCCGGTCTAACCCAGCGATCGAAGTCGTCGGCGCTCACGTAACCGACAGTGAGGGCTGCTTCGCGCAACGTCGTGCCTTCACGGTGCGCGCGTTGCGCGATCTCCGCCGCCTTGTCGTAGCCGATATGCGGTGCCAGCGCGGTCACCAGCATCAGCGAGCGTCCGACCATGTCGGCGATCCGATCGGGGCGCGCCGATATGCCTGCCACGCAGTGGCGATCGAAACTTGCCATCGCATCGGCCAGCAGCCGCACGCTCGAAAGCGCGTCATGCGCCATCACCGGCCGGCATACGTTTAACTCGAAGTTGCCTGATGCACCGGCAAAATTGATGGTCACGTCGTGCCCGAACACCTGCATGCACACCATGATCAGCGCCTCACTCTGCGTCGGATTGACCTTGCCGGGCATGATCGAGCTTCCCGGCTCGTTTTCCGGCAGCGCGATCTCGCCGATGCCGGAGCGCGGACCACTGGCCAGCAAGCGCACATCGTTGGCGATCTTCAGCAGCGCTGCGGCGAGCGTCTTCAGCGCGCCGTGTGCGAAAACCAGCGGATCACTCGCCGCGACCGCGGCAAACTTGTTCGGCGCCGACACGAACGGCAGACCGCTGGCGGCAGCGATCTGCGCGGCGACCCGCGTTCCGAACGCGCGATGCGTCGCAATGCCGGTACCCACAGCAGTACCGCCGATGGCGAGCGGCAACAGCGCTTCGATGCCGTGACGAACGGCGAGGTGAGCGAAATCGAGCTGCGCCACATAACCCGAAAATTCCTGGCCCAGCGTCAGCGGGGTCGCGTCTTGCAAGTGAGTGCGGCCGATCTTGACGATGCCCGCGAACTCGTCTGCCTTCGACGCGAGCGCGTCACGCAGTTCCTGCAGCACCGGCAGCAGTCGTTTGCTCGATGCCATGGCAACGGCGATATTGATCGCGGTCGGAAAAACGTCGTTCGTCGATTGCCCTCGGTTGACTTCGTCGTTCGGATGGACCGCGCGGCCGGCGCCGCGTGGATGACCGAGCAGCTCGGAGGCGCGGTTGGCGAGCACCTCGTTTGCGTTCATGTTGGTCTGCGTGCCCGAGCCGCTTTGCCACAGGGACAGCGGAAACTGGTCGACGTGCTCGCCGGCCAGCACCTCGTCGGCCGCGGCAACAATCGCCGCCGCATGCGCCGCATCGATCACGCCGAGCTCCGAGTTCACCAGGGCGGCTGAACGCTTGACCAGCACGAGCGCGTGTATCAATTCACGCGGCATCCGCTCGTGCGAGATCGCGAAGTGGTGCATCGCACGCTGCGTCTGCGCGCCCCACAAACGATCGGTGGCGACTTCAATGTCACCGAACGTGTCGTGCTCGATGCGAAAACCGGATGTCGGGTTGCTCATTGACGAGCGATTGTGCGGGGAGCCTGTCCGCGCAGCAAGCGGCATGCGTATTGCTCAGTCCGGCCATGGGGGAAAGCGATGCATAGCGAAACACCGGCTGAATTACTGCAACTACTGCTCGATGCCTGCCGCGAGGTTGACGAGGGCGCAGTGCGATTGGCCAACAGGATCGAGGCGGAACCGTTGCACTCGTTCCTGCAGCACCGGGCGACGCAGTACCGGCAGGCAGCCGAAGATATTCGATCGACACTGCAGGGTGATGCGCAATTCGCCGGGGGGTTCCCGCCCCGTGCGCCGATTTCACCGCCACCGCCGCTGAACGACCCGGATGACATCGTTGCAAACTGGGAGCGGGCCGAGGGAGTCACGCTGATTCGCTTTCGCGATGTTTACGACGCCGAGCTGCCTTCACCGCTCGCCGCCCCGGTCAAGCATCACTTCGAAGCCGCATTGCAGGGGATGGAACAATTGCGAAGGCTGCAGTCAAAGCCGCGCTAGCCGCGTAACGACGACTCACGGATGCAGCGATCCGGCATGTCAGGCGTACCCATCTCCCATGCGCAGCTGGAACTGGATTCACGACCGCGCAGCAACGGAAGCGGGGCCGAGCTGCGTGCATTCGGCGGGCATGCGATGGTGGTGGCACTGGCGGTCATCTTCCTCTGGACCGGCGCGATGAAGTTCACTTCATACGAAGCGCAGGGCATTGCACCGTATGTGATGAACAGTCCGCTGCTAAGTTGGATGTACGCAGTGTTCGGTATTCACGGCACCGCGGTTGTCATCGGCCTGTACGAGATCGCGGCGGGACTGCTGTTGTTGACTCGCTGGCTCGCGCCGGGCCTGGCCGCCGTCGGTGCGGCGCTGGGCGCGATCATGTTCGTCGTGACCTTGTCTTTCATGCTGACAACGCCCGGCGTGGGGGCGGCGGAAGCCGGCGGTTTCCCCGCGTTGTCCGCCGAGATCGGCCAGTTCCTCGCCAAGGACATCGTGTTACTGGCGGTGTCGCTGTACATCCTCGGCGACTCGATGGTCGCGCGCCGGCAGCGCCGTTATATGCGCGGTTGATCGTTCCGCGATCAGAAAAAGCTGCATCGCCGCGTACCTGGCCGGCCGCTGGATCCCCGCAGTCAGTGCAGCGTCGAGCCTGCGCCGGCAAGCGCCAGTTCGAGTTCTTGCGGCGACAATGGCTTGATGAGATGTGCGTCGCAGCCGGCTTCGAGCGAGCGTGCGCGATCCTGCTCCTGCCCGAAGCCCGACAGCGCTACGATGTAAATCGGCTTACCCCAGTCGGTTGCGCGCAGCCGGCGTGTGGCTTCATGGCCATTCATTTTGGGCATGCTGACATCCAGGAGCATCACCTCGGGCCGAAACTGCTCGGCCAGTTGCAATGCCTGTGTTCCATCGTGGCCGATCACGACCTCATGACCCGAAAGACGCAGCAGCGCCGCAAGCGACTCGGCGGCGTCGCGGTTGTCGTCGACCACCAGGACCCGCCGCAGTACGCTGGCGCCGTTGATGGTTGCCGCTGCCCCGGCCGCGCTGCCCGCCTGCTCATCTGCTGCCTGATGCGCGTGCTGACGAGGAAGCTTGACGATGAACTCGGTTCCGCTGCCTGCGCCGGCGCTGCGGGCTTCGATGCTCCCTCCATGCAGTTCGGTTAATGCGCGAGCCAGCGGCAGCCCGACCCCCAGACCTGCATCGCCTTCACCTGGCGGGGCGCCGGCCTGCGAGAACATCGTGAAAATCGAGCCGATCGCTTCAGGCGCAATGCCCACGCCATCATCGCTGACGCGCACTTCGACTTCCTGCTCATCGGCAGCAACGTCCAGCGTGATGCGGCCGCGCGGCGGCGTGTAACGAGCCGCGTTGTTCAGCAGGTTCGCGAGCACCTGGCCAATGCGCGCGGGGTCGCAAATCAGGATCAACGGCGCCGGTGGAATGCTGACGGCAATGCTCTGGCGCCGCTCGGCGATCAGCGGGCGTGCCACCTCGAGCGCAATGTCGATCACCGCTTGCAGCGAAACCCGCTCAAGGCGCAACGTCAGCTTGCCCGAGGTTACGCGGCCGACATCGAGAAGATCGTCGATCAGCCGCACCATTAGGCCGACCTGGCGATCGAGCACGTCGCGTGCGTATCCCACTGCCTGTGCGCTGTCGGGTGCACGGCCGATCAACTGCAACGCACTGCGAATCGGTGCCAGCGGATTGCGCAATTCGTGCGCGAGCACCGCCAGGAATTCGTCCTTGCGTCGATCGGCATCGCGCAGCGATCGTTCGGCGTGCTGCAAGTCGGTGACGCTGGCGATCAATTGGCGCTCGCTGCGGCGCCGCTCGGTGGTATCGAGCATGGTTCCGATACAGCGAATCGCCGTGTCACTGTCTCCGTCGGGTATGAAGAATGAACGTCCACGTGCAGCGACGGTGCGCTCTCCGCCATCGGCCTGAACGATTCGCATCTCGAACGAGAATTCGCCGCTGCCGGCAGCGTCTCGCGAGCGGTTGATTGCACTGATCACGCGGCGCCGGTCTTGCGGATGAATGGCCGAGCGCACCTTGCGATAGGTCACCGCTTCGTTCGGCGAATAGCCGAATATCGAACGGCAGCGGTCGGACCAGATCATGCGTCGCGTCGCAAGCTCGATCTCAAAGACGCCGAGCCCGGTTGATTCGAGCGCCAGCCGCAGTTGCTCTTCGCGATCGCGCAGCGCTTCTTCGGCCCGTATCTGGCCGTCGATGTCAGCGACAACTCCGAACCAGCGCGGCGCCGCGTCACGTTTGCCGTCGCCCCAAACCGGACGCGCCCGCGCAATGAACCAGCGGTACGAACCATCGACGCCGCGCAGCCGGTGCCGCACTTCGTAGGGTGTCCCGCGGGCCAGCGCCGATCGCCATGTATCGCGTACGCGCTGTACATCGTCCGGATGAATCGCCTCCGCTGCCGAGCGCTGTACATCGCCTTGCGGCGAGCGCGGAATTCCCGTGTACTCGGACCATCGCCGATTGGTGTAGACGTTGCTGCCGGCCGCGTCGGTGGCGAACATGATGTCGGGCAGCGACTCTGCCAGCTCCCGAAAACGCGCTTCACTGTCGATGACTTTTTGCTCGACGACGCGCCGATCGGCAATTTCCTTTTGCAGCGCCTGTTGGCGACGCTCCGCGCGATGCCGCGCCTGATGCAGTTCTTCGGCCAGGACCGATGCGACGATGCCCACGATGGCCAGCAGGATCAGCGACACGGTCGATTCCGGCGTGAATATCGAGTCGCCGATCACCGGGCTCGTATCCAGCACCATCAGCAGGCACAGGGCTGTCGCGAGCAGCCCGGGCCAGAGGCCGCAGTACGCCGCACTGGCCAGAATCGCGAGGACGAAGACGAGCGCGGGCGCGGTAGTTCCGAGCGCCGGCAGCACGAGCCCGTATTGCAGTAGGGCGGCCATCGTGGTGCTGATGCCGACCACTGTTAGGGTCTTGGTCGCGGTGACTGTCTTTTCGGATCCCATCTGCTCGAGCTGACTCTTCGGTCACCCAGAATAAGGCTGCGTCCCACGCAGCGGTTGAAGAGGGTTTACGGGATTACCGCCGTTATGGATGCGCACATCAACCTATTCAATCAGCGCGCGGGCATGCGTCGTGCTCGACTCGACCCGCACCGTTTCCGGGCGACACGGAGGAACAGATGGAAACATCACGCGGCGAGGACGCCGATGACGCGATGGCAAGATGCATCGCGGCCTGCAATGAATGCAGCCGAGTCTGCCTGCAACATATCGAGCATTGCATTGGGCTCGGCGGAGCGCACGCCGAGCCGGGACACATCTCGATGCTGCTCACCTGCGCCAGCATCTGCCGCACCGCCGGCGAGCTGATGTCGTTCAATTCCGAATGGCATCCGACGACGTGCGACCTTTGCGCACAGGTATGCGACGAGTGCGCCGATGAATGCGAAGACCTGGGCGACATGGAAGACTGCGTCGCTGCATGCCAGGATTGCGCGGAAGCATGTCGCGAGATGGTCGGCGAGCAGGTCGACGACATTGACGAAGACGACGAGGAAGAGCAGGAAGACGAATTGGTCGCCAACGAGCGCACGAATTAGCGCCAGCCCGG
>JBGSWY010000427.1:0-1972 GCA_041751715.1 Burkholderiaceae bacterium | reverse complement strand
TGCCAGCGCCTTGGCGCGCGCCCCCGATTGCGCTGCGTTATCCGACGACGCAATCCCCTCGGCCGAGCGTTTGTACACACCCTGCAGAATCGCAGCGATACGAAAAAGGTTATAGGCGAGATGGAAATTCCAGTGATCGATCGCACGGCCGGTGCGTTGCGTGTAGCGCTCGATGTACTCGGCTTCGGCGGGGATGCCCAATGCGTGATGGTCGAGCCCGGCAATGCCGCGAAACGCGCCTGGCGTGATGTGCCAGCTCATGCAGTGATACGAGAAGTCCGCCAGTGGGTGGCCGAGCGTCGATAGTTCCCAATCCAGTACAGCAATGACGTGCGGCGCGGTCGGGTGGAAGATCAGGTTGTCCATCCGATAGTCGCCATGCACGACGGTCGTTTCGCCGCCGGGTGGGATGTGCAGCGGCAGCCACTCGATCAGGCGATTCATCGCGTCGACCGACTCGGTTTCGGACGCCCGATACTGCTTGCTCCAGCGTCCGATCTGGCGTTCGAAATAGTTGCCGGTCCCGCCGAAACTCGCGAGGCCGGCGCGCTCGATATCCACCGAGTGCAGCTGAGCGATGACACGATTCATCTCGTCGTAGATTGCGGCACGCTCGGTCAGGGAGACATCGGGAAGCGATTGCTCCCAGAAAATGCGGCCCTCCACATGCTCCATCACGAAAAAGGCGCGGCCGATCACGGACTCGTCCTCAACCAGCAAGAGCATGTTCGGCACCGGAACACCGTGCGACGCGAGCGCGCTCATCACGCGGAACTCGCGCTCGATCGCATGCGCCGACGGCAGCAGCTTGGCTGCCGCTCCGGGCTTGCTCCGCATTACGTACTTCGCGTGCGGTGTCGTGAGCAAGTAAGTGGGGTTCGACTGACCGCCCTGAAACTGCCTGACGTCGAGCGGGCTGCGAAACCCCGGTAAGTGCGCCTGCAGATACGTAGCGAGCTTTGCGCGGTCAAAGGCGTGTCGCGCGGTCACCTCGCCGAGCTGATTCACCTGACAACACCGCTCTCGGTCATCCGCCCGATGTGCTCGGCGGTGTAGCCCAGTTCGGCAAGCACCGCGCGTGTGTGCTCGCCTGCGAGCGGAGCGGGCCGCGAGACCCAGGACATCTGCGAAATCTGCGCCAGCGGGCCGACTTCGGTCACGCCGCGCTCCCTGTGCACGAGGTTGCGCGCCGCGTGATGCGGATGCGCAAGCGCTTCGGCCGGCGTCAAAATCGGGGTCACACAGGCATCGACGGCATCGAAAACGGTTAGCCAGTGCTCGAGCGAGTGTTCCTTAATGCGCTGGGCAACGCGCTTGATGGTGAGCATCGCCGGTTCGGAGCCGGGCGCTTCGCCAAGCTCCCAGTGGTTCGACTTCAGCTCGCTTAACTCGGCAGCATCGCAAAATGCCTGCCAGAACTTCAGCTCCAGTGCGCCGACGGCCAGATGCTGCTGGTCCGATGTTGGGTAGATCTGATAGCAGGCGACACCACCGGTCAGCAGCGTGCGTTCGGCGATCGGTTCGGCACCGCTGTCGCTGCTCGCGTGCGGAAAGAGATGGTGTGCCAGCAGGCCGTCGGTCATTGCCACATCGACATGCGCGCCTTGCCCGGTGCGTTGAGCGCCGAGCAACGCGATCAGCAGCGTCGACAGCGCCGACAGTGTGCCACCCAGCAGGTCGCCGATCTGCAGATTGGGAATCGCATGCTTGCCGTTGGCGCGAATCTGATCGAGCACGCCCGTCATGGCAATGTAGTTCAGGTCGTGGCCGGCGCGTTGGGCGAGCGGGCCGGTTTGCCCGTAGCCCGATAGCGAACACAACACCAGGCGAGGATTGCGCGCGTGCAGCGTTTTCCATCCCAGAGCGAGCCGCTCGATCACGCCGGGACGAAAACCCTCGATCAACGCATCGGCGCCATCCACCAGGCGCAGTAGAACTTCTCGGCCTTCATCCGACTTCAGATTGAGCGCGA
>JBGSWY010000426.1:0-4952 GCA_041751715.1 Burkholderiaceae bacterium | reverse complement strand
GCGGCAGCCCGCATCATGTCGGCATCGACGCTCCAGTCGGCGAATGCCTTTAAGCGTGCCTCGTTCTCGGCTTCGTAGCCCATGCTCGTCCACACGTCCGTCGTGACCAGATCGGCGTCGCGCGCGGCGTCCATCGGATCGGCGAAGACGTGCAGATGCTCGCCCGCTGCGGCAATCGTCGCATCGAGCCCATAGCCCGGCGGCGTCGATACGTTGAGCCGAAACCCGAGGCACTGCGCCGCCTGCAGCCACGTGTATGCCATGTTGTTCGCGTCGCCGATCCATGCCACGGTGCGGCCAACGATCGATCCGCGGTGTTCGAAGAACGTGAAGATGTCGGCCAGGATCTGGCACGGGTGATACTCGTTGGTAAGGCCGTTGATGACCGGCACTCTCGAATGGGCGGCGAAGCGTTCGAGCTTTGCCTGCTCATACGTGCGGATCATTACGATATCAACCATGCGGGAGATCACGCGCGCAGTGTCTTCGATCGGCTCGGCGCGCCCCAATTGAGAATCACCGGTCGTGATGTGAATCACCGAACCGCCCATCTGGTACATGCCGGCTTCGAACGACACGCGGGTGCGCGTCGATGCCTTTTCGAACACCATTGCCAGCGTGCGATCGGCCAGCGGCTGGTAGAACTGATAACGCTTGAACCGATCCTTGATGATGCGCGAGCGCTCGAACACCCATTCGAGCTCGGCACGATCGAGATCGGCAAACTGCAGGAAGTGGCGAATCCCGGCCACCCCAGCCTCAAGCGGCTTTGGCGGCCGGCGCAGTCAGAAACGCAGAGATCAGCGGCGCCAGGCGCTGCACGATCAGGTCTGCTTCCTTTTCGCTCAATATCAGCGGTGGCAGCATTCGAATCACCGTGTCGTGCGTCACGTTGATCAGCAACGCGGCATCGAGCGCCTGCCGCACCAGTTCACCGCACGGCCGATCGAGCTCGATGCCGATCATCAGTCCCATGCCGCGAATCTGCTTCACGCCACTGATGCCTGCCAGTGCACGCTTCAACCCGCCGACGATGCGCTCGCCCTGCGCCACGGCATTGGCCATCAGGCCTTCGCTCTCGATGAGCGCGAGCGTTTCGATTCCGGCGCGCATCGCGAGCGGATTACCACCGAATGTCGTTCCATGATTGCCGGGGCCGAATACGCCTGCGGCCGGTCCGGCGGCAAAGCATGCGCCAATAGGCACGCCCGAGCCGAGACCCTTTGCCAGGGTCATCACATCAGGCCTGACCCCGGCCCATTGATGCGCGAACCACTTGCCGGTGCGACCGATGCCGCTCTGAATCTCATCGATCATCAGCAGCCAGCCGCGCTCGTTGCACAACTGCCGCAGCGCTTTGACGTACTCGAGGTCGGCAACGTAAATGCCGCCTTCGCCCTGCAGCACTTCGAGCCAGACGGCCAGCACACGGCGATCGGCATCGCCGGTACGCCTGACTGCATCGATGTCGTTGTACGGCACGCGAATGAACCCGCTCGGAAACGGATCGAAACCCTTGCGCGCCTTGTCGCTGCCGGTCGCCGCCAAGGTGGCCAGTGTGCGGCCGTGCCATGCGCGCTCCATCACGATCGTCTGCGCTTCGGGCTCCCCGCGCTTGTGCCCGAACAGGCGGACCAGCTTCAACGCCGCTTCGTTCGCCTCCGAGCCGGAATTGGCGAAGAACACTTCCTGCATCCCTGACAGCGTGCAGATGCGATCTGCCAGCGTTTCCTGTTCGCGCACTCGATAAACGTTCGACGTGTGGATCAGGCGGCTTACCTGATCGGTCAGGGCTGCGATCAGCTTCGGATGCGCGTGACCGAGCCCGTTGACTGCGATACCGGCCAGAGCATCCAGATACTCCTTACCTTGCTCGTCGAACAAGCGAGCGCCTTTGCCGTGCGTAAACGCGATCGGCAACCGGTTGTAGGTGTTCATCAGGTGCGTCATCGTCGCAGTCCGCCGGTTCAAAAAGAAAACGCGGCAGTCGAGAATGCCGAGCCGCGTTTTGCGGATTATATGTCGTTGCGCGGACGTACCGGACGGATAGGTCCTCGATCAGATGGATGTTGCAGTGCCTGCTTTCCTGATCGCTGCGATGATGTCGTGCGGTTCCACCGGCTTCACCAAATGGAGATCGAACCCGGCTTCGCGAGAAAGCTCACGGTCGCGTTCCTGGCCCCATCCGGTCACTGCGACCAGCATCGTGCCGTTAGTGTATGGCGCTGCGCGCAGCCGGCGCGCCAGCTCATAACCGCTGATGTTCGGTAAACCGAGGTCGAGAAACGCGATGTCGGGACGGAACTCCTCTGCGATGATTTCGGCCGATGTTGCCTCGAAAGTCGTCCGAACATCGTGGCCGTCAAGCTGCACCAGCGCAGCCAGGCTGGTCGCGAAATCGCGATTATCGTCAACCAGCAGAACGCGCTTCGGCAAATGCGGCGACTCCAACGGCTTCGCGTTGCTCACCGTGGCTTCGTCGATCGCAGCCGCGACTGGAAGGCGGACGATGAATTCGCTGCCGTGCCCCAGGCCTTCGCTGCGGGCCGTGAGCGTTCCGCCATGCATTTCCACCAAACGTTTCGACAGCGCGAGTCCGACGCCCAGTCCGCCTTGCGTGCGCTCGGGCGAAGCATCGACCTGCGTAAACATCTCGAAAACCGCCGGTAAATTATCAGCGGCGATTCCGATCCCACTGTCGGCGATGCGAATTTCCACCGTATCGTCTGCGAGCCGGCTGGTGACATGGACCGCGCCGCCGGGCTCCATGTACTTGACCGCATTGTTCAGAATGTTGGAAAAAATCTGCGACAAACGCGTTGCATCAGCCTCCAACTCAATGCTGGGGTCCGGGAAATCGACCGCCAGCGTGTGTTCTTTTGCGTTTACCAGCGGGCTCACCGCGTCGATGGCGCTGGCCAGCGCTTCGTGCAGCGAAACTCGCGCCTTGCGTAACACCAGCTTGCCGGTTGTGATGCGCGAAACGTCGAGCAAGTCGTCGATCAGACGCACCATTTGCTGCAGTTGCCGCTCCATCATTACCTGTGCGCGGGCGATCGCTTCGCGGTCCTCGGTCATGCGGAGGATCTGCAGGCCGTTGCGTATCGGCGCCAGCGGATTGCGCAGCTCGTGTGCCAGCGTCGCGAGGAATTCGTCCTTGCGCTGATCAGCCACCTTTAATGCTTCTTCGGCGGCGCGCCGCTCGCGCATCTGGTACAGCAGATTTTCATTGGCATCCTCGAGCGCTGTTGCACGCCGGTAGGTCTCGGCCAGCATTTCGTTGAAGGCATCCACCAGTACGCCGACTTCGTCATTGCTGGTCTTGCCCACGCGCAACGAGTAGTCGCGACGCTCCATGACCTGCTGCGCAACACGGGCGACGGCAAGCACTGGTTCGGTGATCGTCCGCTGCAGCCACGCCGATATGGCAAGCGTGACTGCGAGGCTGGCGAGGATCGACAGGCCGACGATCAGCAGGTAGCCGCGCAATCGATTCCACAACTCGTAGCGAGCACGCAGATACACGGTGCCCAGCAACTGGCCGTTTTCGCGAACCTCGTGAAACACTGACAGTTGACCGCGATCGATGCGATAGCCGTCATGCTCGGCAGGGGTGGGCGGCGCGGTCGGCACTCCGGTGGTGCCGAAGTCAGCAAACAATTTGCCGTCCGCCGTATAGATCGCGGCTCCGGTGACCGATGGGCGAAGGCGCAACGCCGACAGATTCTCGCGCGCAGCCTTGGGGTCGTCAAAGCTCAAGGCAGGCGCCGATGTTCTGCCGAGAATATCGGCCTGTGTAAGCAGATCGTCAACCCACGTCTGATGGTAGCTCCGTGCTTCGTACAAGATCATTGCGGTAGCGGTGACGAGCAGCGCGACCACCGCCGTGGTCAGCATGACGAATGTCAGCTTGCGACGGATCGAAGTGGAGATGTAGTCGAACATCGGTCAGCCCGCTTTGACGCGCGTTGCCACGGTCAGCAGACGCGAACTGAGGCGCAACCCGCTTTTCTCCGCCGCTGCCACATTGACCTCGAAACGCACGCGGCCATCGACTTGAATGAAGTTGATCATCGCGGGTTGATCGATACCGGATTCCAGGTCGGTGATCGTCAGCACAGGAGCTCCGGCCAGACCTCTCGCCGCCTGAATCGCTTTGGGAGCAGCGCCGCGACCGATAAACACCATGTGGACGCCGGTCCAGGGCTCGTTCGGCGCCATGCGTCGCACCTGAACGCGACGGTCTTGCGCCGTCCGGCCCTGCACGATCTGTTCAAGCTCGGCGGCCAGTTCGTCGGCGTTCACTACACCGATGACGATCGGCGTCTCTGCAGATGAAAACGCCAATGCCGGCCATTCGACATAGCCGATGAAGCGATAGACATACGCCGCCATCACGCTGCGCTCGCTTGCTTGCGCGGAGGCAGTCACCTGCGCGCCTCCCGTGGATGGCAACGACAGCGGCACTACGATGGCCACCATCGCGAGCGCTGCGCGCGCGCT
This sequence comes from Burkholderiaceae bacterium, assembly GCA_041751715.1. GTDB lineage: Bacteria > Pseudomonadota > Gammaproteobacteria > Burkholderiales > Burkholderiaceae_F > JACCZX01. The sequence continues at coordinate 449 of JBGSWY010000426.1, read as the reverse complement.
GCGAAACATGCACGCCCAAAGGCGACCGGCCATGGGCGTCACTGCCGCCAGACCAGTCGAACGAAGAATGCACGCGCGAACTCGGCTCGATTCGCGGCTGCGCCCCACTCGGCATGACCCGGATCGAAAGCGTTGTACACGGACAGTGACGCTTCCAGTCGGCGCATCAGGCGCCAGCCGATTCGTACATCGACCGCCGTGTACGCAGGCACGTAAGGATTCGGCAGTGAGCCGACGCGCCGCGCGCCAACGTCGAGTTCGACGTTCTGCAACAGATCGAGACTCGATCTCAGCTGCCACCAGCCGTTCGGATCGTTGCCGGCGCTTACCAGGCCCGACGTGTCCTGACTGTCGGGCTTGCGCTCGAACCGTACGCTCTGCCGCACGACGCCGGCGCTCAGGCGCCAACGCTCGGTCGGTCGATACGTGGCCCAGGCCTCGACGCCATA
>JBGSWY010000425.1:0-7071 GCA_041751715.1 Burkholderiaceae bacterium | reverse complement strand
GAAGGTCGGTCCCGAAGCGCGCAATCTCGGTCAAGTGAAGGTGGGAGATATCGTCAACGCTGAGTATCACCTTGCGGCGGTCGTTTCGCTGAAGAAAGGTACCGGATTGCGCAGCGCCACCGAGGCGACCAGTACTTCGCGAGCAAAACTCGGTGACAAGCCCGCTGGCACGATCACGCAAGAGGGAACGATCATCGCCGACGTGATCGGCGTCGATGCCGCCAAAGGGACGGTCAGCGTCAAGGGTCCGGCGGGCCGCGTCGTTCACGGCAAGGTTGCAGATAAGGCGTTGCTGAAGGATGTGAAGGTTGGTGATCAGGTCGAACTGGACTACGTCTCTTCGCTGGCCATCCAGGTCGTTCCTGGGGCAACGCCGGCTCAGCCGAAGAAATAATCGAAGTCATGGGAGAAAGAATGAACCGACGTACAAGCTTCGCTATCGCGCTGACCGCTGCGTTGTTGCTGAGTTCGCTGCAGGCGAGTGCTCAAAGTGCGAGCGATCGCTGGACCTTTTCTTTGATGCCTTACCTGTGGCTCCCGAGCATCGATGCAACGCTCAAGTACGGCCCGCCACCGGCCGGCGGCGCGTCGGCAAACGTCGACATCGATGCGGCAGACATCCTCGAGAAGCTCGACTTTGCAATCATGCTGCAAGGCGAAGCGCGCAAAGGCCGGTGGCTGATCGCGACCGACCTGATCCACCTGGATTTTGGAAGCCAGGACAGCTCGGTGCGCAGCGTCGACTTCAACCCCGGGCCGGGACCGATCAACATCACGACCAGCCAACTTAACGCGGATACGAAGTCATCGCTCGACACGACCGTATGGACTTTGGTGGGCGGCTACAACATGGTCAACGATGCCGCTGCCACGCTCGATCTGATCGCGGGGTTTCGCTACATCGACGTCAAGGTGCGCACCAACTACAACCTGACTGCGGCGGTCACCGGTCCCGCCGGCACGCAGACCTTCGCGCGCACCGGCAGCATCGAGCGGTCGACCGATCTTTTCGACGGCATCATCGGCGCGCGCGGACGATTCAGATTGGGCGACAGCCAATGGTTCGTGCCGTATCACGTCGACATCGGCGCCGGATCGTCGGAGTTGACCTGGCAGGGCGTGATCGGTGCCGGCTATGCGTTCAGATGGGGTGAAGTACTGCTTTCGTATCGATATCTGTACTACGACGAGGGCAGCGATAAGTTTCTGCAGAAACTCAGCCTCGGTGGGCCCGGTCTGGGAGTCAACTTTAGATTCTGAGGCCGCGAAAGCATCGGGCTATCAATAGGAGAAAGCAAATGTTCACAAGAGGGATATGCAATGCGGCACTGGTCGCCATGAGCTTCACGGCAGCGAGCGCCGTCAGCGCTCAGCAATACGTCTATCCAGCGAAAGGCCAATCGCCCCAGAAACAGAAAAGCGACGAGGCGGCGTGCTACTCGTGGGCTGTGCAGCAGACTGGCTTCGATCCGGCCAAGCCTGCCGCCGCTCCTGCGCAGCCCGCGGGCCCAACGGGCGCTCGCGTCCGAGGTGCAGCAGCAGGCGCGACGGTAGGAGCGATCACCGGCAATGACCGCAGCGATGCAGCGGTCGCAGGCGCGGTGGGTGCGGCCTCAGCGCAGCGTGGCCAAAAGCGACAGCAAGCGAGGGCTGAACAGCAACAGACGTCGCAACAGCAGGCATCGTTCCAAAAGGCGCGCGGCGCTTGTCTGGAAGGCCGTGGCTATACGGTCAAGTAAACGATGAACGACGGGGCCGAGGCGCGCGTCGCGGAGCTGGTTCGAGTCGAACCGCCCGGCCGCGCGCCCGATTCGGCTATGGCCTGGATCCCTGGCGGGACATTCCGCATGGGTTCGCAAGACTTCTACCCCGAGGAAAGCCCCGTCCACGAAGTCAGCGTCGACGCCTTCTGGATGGATACGCACGCCGTGACCAACGCGCAGTTCAAGCGCTTTGTCGAGGCTACCGGCTACGTCACGCTGGCAGAAAGACCGGCGAACGCTGACGACTATCCGGGCGCCAATCCAGAATTGCTGGTGCCGTCGTCGGCCGTCTTTCAAAGGACAACAGGACCGGTTGACACGTCCAATCCCTACAACTGGTGGACGTATGTCGCCGGTGCGGACTGGCGCCATCCGCGCGGAAAGGGCAGCTCGTTACAGGGGCTCTGGAGCCACCCTGTCGTGCACGTCGCGTTCGAGGACGCTGCGGCATATGCGAAGTGGGCCGGAAAGGAATTGCCGAGCGAGGCGGAGTGGGAGTTTGCCGCGCGCGGCGGGCTTGAGGACGCGGCGTACGCATGGGGAGATGAATTCACCCCGGGCGGCAAGATGATGGCCAATACCTGGCAGGGCGAGTTTCCGTGGCAGAACCTGCTCGAAGACGGCCACGAATGGACCGCGCCGGTCGGCTCATTTCCGCCGAACGGCTATGGACTCTACGAGATGGCCGGCAACGTGTGGGAGTGGACCACGGATTGGTATCAGGAGCACGGACAGATACAGCGCTCGTGCTGCACACCACACAACCCACGAGGCGGTGCGCAGGAAAACAGCTATGACCCGCGCGCGCCGGAGGTGCGCATTCCGCGCAGAGTGATGAAGGGCGGCTCGTATCTGTGCGCGCCCAACTACTGTCACCGCTACCGGCCCGCCGCGCGCATGGCCCAGCCAGTGGACACGGCGACGTGCCATCTCGGTTTCCGCTGCATCGTGCGCGCATGACGGAGAACGCAGAGCCGGTGGCGCAGCCCACTCTCGCCACGAGACCCACCCCAGGGTCCCGGATCCGTAGCTTTATCGTGAAACGGTGGGGACCCGGCGACAAGGGCATTGAGAACAAATCGTCGAACGAGCTGGCGGAGCTCCGCACGGATCTGGCGGCAACGCGCACGTTGATGGCGGCTGACCGCACGTTGATGGCGTGGGTCCGCACCGCACTGTCCATGTTCAGTTTCGGCTTCACCATCTACAAAATTCTGCAGGCATTTCAGGGAGCCGGCCAATTACCGCAGGGGTATACCCCGCGGTCCGCTGGGCTGCTTCTGATCGGCCTTGGCACCTTCGCGATGGTAATGGGCACCATCGAGTATTGGGGAACGCTGAGGGAAGTGCATCACGTGCAGAGCTTCCGGATCGCGCGGCCGGCGCTGATCATGGCCCTGGTGATGTCGGTGCTCGGGCTGTTTCTGTTTTTCGGCATCGTTGTCAGACTGTTGTGACGCTTCGCATGGACACCAGCGAGATGGTCGGGACGGGCGCTGCTGCGCTGCTGTTCGCGAGCGTGTTCCTGTTCGGCAGCCGAGTGCGTCCGGTCCGTGCCCTGGTGCGCGACCGCCGCAGCATCATCTCGTTCGGCGCCGGCGTTTCGGCCGCGTATGTGTTCGTGCATGTGATGCCGGAGCTGCACGGTGCGCGCAGTGCGTTTGTCGAATCGGTGTCGGCGCCTCTGCGCTACGAGGGCATGGCGATTTACTTTATCGCGCTGGTTGGCTTTCTGGTGTTCTATGGGCTGGATCATCTGCGCGCGCGCCTGCGCGAGCCGGCCGCAGAGGGACAAGCAGGGGCGGCCTTCAAGCTACACGTCGGCGGCTTCGCGGCTTACGTCTGGCTGGCGGCGTATCTGCTGGTGCACAACCTCGATGAAGCTCCGGTGTCGACCGCGCTGTACGCGTTCGCTCTCGCGGTTCATTTTCTCGGGGTAGATCACGCGTTGCGCGAGGAACACGGCGCCGCGTATGAGCGGAGCGGCCGGTTGGTACTGGCGGCGATGTCGGTGTTCGGCTGGGCCGCGGGACTTCTGTTCGCGCTGCCGCATTACGTGCTTGCGCTGCTGGTCGCCTTCATCTCGGGCGCCATCATCATGAACAGCACCATCATGGAACTTCCGTCCGAGAAGGACGGGCGGTTCGTGCCGTTCCTGGCCGGCGGAATTCTCTACGGATTGATTTTGTTGCCGCTGCGGTAACGAAACAAAGGACATCGAATGGAAGATATCTGGATGCGCTTCGTCGGTGACCTCGCCGATCGTGTCACCGGCCCGCTGAAGTTCAGACTGCTGCTGCAACCGGTCATGGCAGCGATCTTCGCGATCATCGCGGGATTGAAAGATGCGCGCACGGGCAAGCCGCCGTACTTCTGGGCGCTCATCACCGATCCAGCCCACCGCCGCGACATGCTGAAGGATGGATGGAAGAGCGTCGGCAAAGTATTCGTTCTCGCGCTGATACTCGATGTTGTCTACCAGGTCATCGTCTTGCGCTTCGTCTATCCCGGAGAGGCGCTCGTCGTTGCGTTTGTTCTGGCGATCGTGCCGTACCTGATCCTGCGCGGGCTGGTCACTCGTCTTGCGTCCAGGAAATGACCCTTGCCGATGAAGTTGCCCATTGCGACCTGGCTGGTCACCTATCGGCGCGAGTGGTTACGCGCCGATGTGGTGGCCGGGCTGACGGCTGCGGCAGTTGTGATTCCCAAGGCGATGGCGTACGCCGTTATAGCCGGGCTGACGGTAGAGGTCGGGCTTTACACCGCGTTGGCTGCGATGCTGATGTATCCGCTGCTGGGAAGCTCGCGTCCCCTGAGCGTCACCACCACCTCCGCCATTGCGATGCTGACGGCGGCGGTGATCGCAGTGTCCGCGCAAGACACGGGTACCCACGCAGCGGCGGTTGCCGCGACATTGGCGCTGCTGGTGGGTGGGATTCTGATCGCGGCGCGCCTGTTGCGTCTCGGCTTTCTGGCGAACTTCATTTCGCTGCCGGTGCTGATCGGCTTCGAAGCGGGCGTGGGCGTGGTGATCCTTGTTGGGCAGTTGAAGTCGGTGCTGGGCGTCCATGTCACCAGTAAGACAACCGTCGGCACTTTGCTCGAATTGCCCGGACTGCTGCCCGAGGCGCACGGGATGACGGTGCTCGTGGCCATCGCCGGGATCGCGGTATTGCTCGCATTGCCGCGTCTGTTTCCGCGGCTGTCAGCCCCGCTGGCATGGGTGGCACTGAGCATTGCTGCCTCCGCTGTCTTCGGTCTCGAAGCGCTCGGCGTGAAGTCGGTGGGAGAGCTGCCGTCCGGCCTGCCATCACTCGCGCTGCCTGATCTCTCGTTGGTGGCGTTGCTGTGGCCGGCAGCGCTCGGAATCGCACTGATGTCGTTCACCGAGTCGGTGGCATCCGCGCGCACGTTCCGCGAGCAGAAGGATCCGCCGATCAACGCCAATCAGGAACTGCTCGCGGTGGGCGCTGCGAATCTGGCGTCGGCGGTCGTGGGCGGACTGCCGGCGGGCGGAGGTGCATCGCAGACAGCGGTCGCCGATGCCGCCGGAGCACGCAGCCAGATGGCGCAATGGGTCAATGCCGCCGCTGTCCTGCTCAGTCTGCTGCTGCTATCGCGCGCGATCGGCCTGCTGCCACAAGCGGCTCTTGGCGCATTGATCGTGGTGGCCGCCGTCTCGATGATCAAGCCCGAAGCGTTCCGCGCCATTGGTCGTGTGCGGCGCGACGAACTGATGTGGGCGTTGGTGACACTCGCGGGCGTGATCGTGATCGGCACGCTCGAAGGCATCCTGATCGCCGTTGCCATTTCGATCCTGACGCTGATGTACCAGGCGAACCATCCGCCGGTGTACGCGGTGGCGTGGAACCGCGAGAAGGACGTCTTCCGCCGCGCCGGCGAAAATCAAAGTGATCAGACCTTTCCCGGGTTGTTGATGTTGCGCACCGAGGGACGTCTGACATTCGCCAACGCCGCGAACGCCGGCGAAAAGATGAAGGCATTGGTGGCGCAAACCCAGCCGCAGGTCATCGTGCTCGAGTGCAGCGCGATTCCGGATATCGAATACACCGCTCTAACAATGCTGACCGAAGCCGAGCAGAACCTGCGCGCGCGCGGCGTCACATTGTGGCTGGCTGCAGTCAATCCGGACCTGATGAAAGTGATAGAGCGCTCGCCATTACGAGCCGCATTGGGACGCGAGCGCATGTTCTTCAACCTGCACCAGGCGCTGGAGGCTTGGCAGCACATCGGCAACGATCGTCTTCCACCAAAGAGTGATCCGCATGCAAGAACGATTTAGAGCATCACATCAGGCAGTACCGTCCAAAGGAGAGTCAGCATGAGTTCGCAAGACAAGAAGGATAAGCAAGACCCGCAGGACAAGGTTCAAAGATCCATTCTTCCGATCCCCGATGTTCAGCACACCGGTTTGGTGACGTATGACGCGAAGGATCCGGACACCAAGTTCCCGCCGATCCGGGACATACGGCCGCCGAAGGGCGCACCCAATGTGCTGGTCATTCTGATCGACGACGTCGGCTTCGGCGCGAGCAGCGTCTTCGGCGGACCGTGCAACACGCCTAATTTTCAGAAGCTCGCTGACAAGGGGTTGAAGTACACACGGTTCCACACTACCGCGCTGTGCTCACCGACTCGGCAGGCGCTGCTCACCGGACGCAACCATCACTCGGTCGGCATGGGCGGCATCACCGAGATTGCGACCGCCGCGCCCGGCTATAGCTCGGTGCTGCCGAACACCAAAGCACCACTGGCGCTGACGCTGAAGCTCAACGGATATTCAACCGCGCAATTCGGCAAGTGCCACGAGGTTCCCGTCTGGCAGACAAGTCCGGCCGGGCCGTTCACTGCCTGGCCGACCGGCGGCGGCGGCTTCGAGTATTTCTACGGCTTCATCGGCGGCGAGAACAACCAGTGGGACCCGGCGCTGTATGAAGGCACGACGCCCATCGAGCCGCCGAAGACGCCGGCCGAGGGCTATCACCTGACCGAAGATCTGGCCGACAAGGCGATCAATTGGGCGCGCCAGCAAAAGGCGCTGATGGGTGACAAGCCATTCTTCATGTACTTCGCGCCGGGCGCCACACATGCGCCGCACCATGTGCCGAAGGAGTGGATTGAAAAGTACAAGGGCAAGTTCGCCCAGGGCTGGGACAAGCAGCGCGAGATCACCTTCAAGAAGCAGAAGGAACTCGGTGTCATTGGGGCCGACTCCGTTCTTACTCCGCGCCACAAGGAAATTCCGGCTTGGGATGAAATGGATCCGAAGCTCAAACCCGTGTTGGAG
>JBGSWY010000424.1:0-2334 GCA_041751715.1 Burkholderiaceae bacterium | reverse complement strand
CGCGACGAACAGGTAGCGCGCGAAGACTTCGTACGCCATTGCAAACATCAGCGGCAGCGTGAGCCAGCTGACTGCGCGCCCGATCCACAAACTCAGCGTGTCGATCGCCACGATCGTGGTCGACATCCAGCGTGGCATGTCTGCGGGCAGATGATCGTGCGAGTCGGGCCGCCGACCCGCGATCATCTCATCGGTAAGGTTGTGGTCTTGCTGCATCGTCCTGTAATCCCCAGAAGCGCCTGGCGTTGCTCGGGGCAACAAAAATGGACCGCGAGTGCAACCTCGCGGCCCATGCTCGCCAATCGTTACTTCTTCGCAGGCGCCGCCGGTGCAGCCGCTGGTGTTGCTGCAGCTGCTGCCGGCTTCTTCTTCGCCAGCTCGGCCGCGTAGGCACCGCCCATCGCCGCATTCGCCTTCTGCGCGCGCGCCCAGAATGGAATCGCGGTGTCAGCCCAAGTTCTCTGGCTGTCCCAGACCTTCTTGAAGAATGGGTTCGCCGCGGCGTTCTTCTCGAAGTTTTTCAACGCGGCAGCGCCATACTCCTTGAAGTATTCGGGCGGCGTGTCATGCAGGATGACGCCGTGCTTTTCGGTGAGCTCCTTCAACGCGATGCCGTTCTCATGAATCCGGTACGCCACCGTTTTCATCAGCGACGCATTGGCGGACACCTCGATCGCCTTCTGCTGCAGCGGCGTGAGCTTGCGCCATACGTCGCCGTTGATGTACAGATCAGCGTTGACGACGACCTGGTGCAGGCCCTCGAGGTAGTAGTGCTTCAGCACCTTCTGGAAGCCGAAGGTCATGTCGGGTTTCGGGCAGCACCATTCGGCCGCATCGATCACGCCTTTTTCAAGCGCGGGCAGGATGTCGCCGCCGCCCATCGCCACCGACGCGACACCGATGTCGTTGTAGATCTGGCCCGGGATGCCGGGCGGCGTCCGGAAGCGCAGCTTGCGGAAATCCGCCATGCTGTTGATCGGATTCTTGAACCATCCGAGCGCCTCGGGGCCGACCGGCTGCAGGATGAATCCCTTGACGTTGACTTTCATTTCTTTCCACAGCTGGTCGTACAACTGCTGGCCGCCGCCGTAGAGAAACCACGAGACCCACGCGAAGTTGTCCATGCCGACACCCGCGCCGGCCGCTGGAGAGCCGAACAACGCCGCTGCGGGATGCTTTCCTGACCAGTAGTGCGTCCATGCGAAGCCAGCCTCGATCAGACCCTTGTCGACCGCGTCCAGCGTGTCGTTCACCGCAACCACCGCGCCCGCCGGCAGCACTTCAAATGTCACGGTGTTATTGGTCAGCGCCGCCACGTCGGCGGCAAATTCCTTGAGCATCACGACTTCGTCGGCCGAAGTCGGGATTACCGACTGCACACGTATCTTGGTCGTCTTGCCCTGCGCAAGCGTTGGCGCGGGTGCGAACGCCACCGCCGCGGCGAACGCAATTGCAGCGAAACTCCATCGATTTCTGGCCATTCAGATTCTCCTTGTCGTCGTGGGTAACCGATCGTCGTCGGCACCGGGTTCCAAAATCGCCGCCATCGGCGTTAAGAGGCGCTTACCGAACCCATCGCAAACTCATGTAAGCGTTTGCAGCAGACAGTAGTCGCGCTGAAAAAAAGCGTCAAGCATGCAGCGCCGCATGGTGACCACAAGCGCTTTCAACGCGGTGGTAAATTCGTTGGTCATGAATCGCTCCTCAAGCCCTCGTCTAGCAGACGTAGCGCGTGCTGCGGGCGTCTCGCTCGCTACCGCATCCCGCGCAATCTCGGAGCCGGGTATGGTTCACGAGGACACGCGCGGCCGCGTGCTCGAGGCCGCGGCGATGCTGAGCTACGTGCCGCACGGCGCCGCGCGGGCGCTGGCCACGCGGCGCACGCGCACGATCGGCGCTGTATTCCCACCGGTTGACAATCCGATCTTCGCCAGTGCTACGCACGCGCTCGCACAAGAGTTGTCTGCGGCAGGCTATACGCTGCTGCTCGCAAGCCATGACTACGATCTGCACTCAGAGCTTGCCGCGACGCGGGCGCTGGTCGAGCGCGGCGCCGACGGCATCGTGCTGGTCGGCCTCGATCGCCTTCCGGAAACCTACGGTGTCCTCGCTCGCGCGGGCGTGCCGTACGAAATCACGTGGTCGCTTGACGGTGCGGGTCATCATCACTGCGTTGGATTGTCGCATCACAAGGCATCCATGCGCGTAACTCAGCACCTGATAGACCTGGGACACCGTCATCTCGCCGTCATCGCCGGCGACACACGCGGCAACGACCGCACGCGCGAGCGGCTGGCAGGTGTGCGCGACGCGCTGGCGGCGCGTGGCTTGAAG
>JBGSWY010000423.1:0-3078 GCA_041751715.1 Burkholderiaceae bacterium | reverse complement strand
GTACATCAATCACAGCGTCGTTTCCGCGATCGACGAAGCGGCGATGAACTGGGGCGTCAAGGTGCTGCGCTACGAGATCAAGGACATCACGCCGCCGAATGCGATCCTGCAGGCGATGCAGCAGCAGATCACTGCCGAGCGTGAAAAGCGCGCGCTGATCGCATCGTCCGAAGGCCGCAAGCAGGAGCAGATCAACATCGCAACCGGCGAGCGGGAGGCCGAGATCGCACGCTCCGAAGGCGAAAAGCTGGCGCAGATCAACATCGCACAGGGCGAGGCGGGCGCGGTACTGGCAGTGGCCGAAGCAACCGCGCGCGCGATTCAGATGGTGGCTGAAACGATTCGCCAGCCGGGTGGCATGGAGGCCGTCAATCTGCGCGTTGCCGATCGCTTCGTCGATGCCTTCGGCAATCTGGCGAAGACGAACAACACGCTGATCGTGCCATCGAATGTCGCCGATATCTCCACGCTCGTCGCCTCGGCGCTGACGGTGGTCAAGGCGCAACCTGCGCCGCGCGGCTAGTGTTTTGAACGCGATGATCGCGAGCTACGAAATCAGCTTCGCCCGATCATCCGATGCTTCGAGCATTGCATTGCTGTCACGCGACGCGATCGAGTGTGGATTGAGCTGGTCGTGGACTCCGCAGCGCGTATTAAAAAGCGTGCAGGACAGCGCAACCAATACGATCGTGGCGCGCGAACGCCGGATGCTCACGGCCTTCGCGATCATGAAGTATCGCGATGAAGAGGCGCATCTGTTTCTGATGGCGGTTCATTCGTCGCGCCGGCGGCAGGGTGTGGGCTCGGCGCTGCTGGATTGGCTGGAAGTTACCGTCAACACCGCGGGGATCGCATCGATCCGGGTTGAAGCGCGGAATACGAATGTCGCGGCACGTGCGTTTTACAACAAGCACGGATACCGGGAGACAGAAACACTTCACGGTTATTACGAAGGGCGTGGAGATGCGGTCGTGCTGAGAAAGACGTTGCGCTAGCGGCTGCGGCTCTTCAACAGCCGATTCTGCTCCCGCTTCCAATCCTTGTCGGATTCCGCTGCGCGTTTCTCGAACTGTTTTTTGCCCTTCGCCAGGCCGAAATCGAGTTTCACGCGCCCCTTGCTGTAGTGCATGTTCAGCGGGATCAGTGAATAGCTTGCACGCTCGACCTTGCCGATCAGCTTGCGTATCTCTGCGGCGTGCAGCAGCAGCTTGCGTGTGCGCGTCGGCTCGGCCTTCACGTGTGTCGACGTGGTCGGCAGCGGGCTGATGTGCGAATTCAGCAGATACAACTCGCCGCCGCGCACGACGACGTATGCCTCGTTCAGTTGCACGTGATTCGCGCGAATCGATTTGACTTCCCAGCCTTCGAGCACGATTCCGGCTTCGTATCGCTCCTCGATGAAGTAATCGTGCTGCGCCTTCTTGTTCTGAACGATCGACACTGAGAACGGACACGATCAATAGAATCCGGCTTTATATCCCACTCGTGCAGGCATGACGATTTTGACGGTCACCGTGGCCTACTGCGCCCCGGGCGTCGAGGACCTGAGCACGGTGCTACTGCCGCGCGGGTCGGTGGTGCGCCACGCTATCGCCGCAGCAAAGCTGCTGACGCGCAGGCCCGAACTGAAAGAAGCGATCGACGCCGGAATCTGGGGGCAGCGATGTTCGCTCGACCAGCCACTGAAGGACGGCGACCGCGTCGAGATCTACCGCCCGTTACTGATCGATCCGAAGGTAGGGCGCCGCATCCGCGGCGAGCGCCGTGCCGCTACAGGCTCACCGCGTGCCCCCGCGGGAGGCGCGCGCGCAGCGACCGGGGGTGACCGGGTTCGCGCCGATTCACGGCGCAAACGGCAGCGTTAGCTACACGTGCTCTGAATCACCTTGCGGGTCCGCTCTACTTCAGCGGCACGCTGCGTGTCATCCAGAAACTCCCGATTGCCCGATGCGTCCGTGCGCGAAATGCGAACGCCATCTTCAAGCGATCTCATGTAGCCACGCGCGCGGTCGCACTCGGCCGTCTTGGCTGCGCTTTTGGTCTGCTCCTCAGCTGCTTTTTTCTCACCTTCGGCGCGCTCCTGCTGACGCTTACGAAATTCCATCTCGCGTTCGGCGGTCGTTTTCGGTGCGTTCGGCGCAGGCGCCGCTTTCGCATCCGCAGGCTTGGCAGCATCATCCAGCGGGCCGCTCGCCGGCGCCGGGTTAGCCAATACCTGCGTGCTCGGCTGGCGCACGATGTTGGCCGGCTTCACATCTGCCGGGGGTGGCCGGTCCGAGTACACCAGCCGGCCATTGCCGTCCTTCCAGGCCCATTGAGCTTCGCTCGGCGTGGACATGAATCCAGCGAGCACGATGGCAACGACGATCGTTGCGCGAACTAGGTTCAAACTCACTGACATACGTTCTCCTGAGCGCCGTACATTTTCCGACGCTTTTACCGGATGCGGCAAGCGGTGCGATTGGTTAAACAGGGTGCAAACACCCCGCTATTGCGATACGTTAATTCGTCTGGCTTAACGCTAGGCGCCAGGCGATCCAGGCTCCTCATCCGCGGATGCGGTTGCGCACCGACCGGGCCTTAAACTTTCCCCCGTATACTCCGCCTTTGGGTCTGAGGAAAAGTATGCGGTTGGTACAAAAAGCACTGACCTTCGATGACGTGCTGCTCGTCCCCGCCTACTCGGCGGTCCTCCCCCGCGACGTACAGCTTTCCACCCAGCTCTCCCGCAACATTTCCCTGAACATCCCGCTCGTTTCGGCGGCGATGGATACCGTGACTGACGCACGGCTCGCAATTGCGATCGCTCAGGAAGGGGGTATCGGCATCGTTCACAAAAACATGACTCCCAAGGAACAGGCGGCCGCGGTATTGAAGGTCAAGCGCCACGAAGCCGGCGTGCTGCGTGACCCGATCACGATCACTCAAGACATGACGGTGCGCGATGCGATCGAGCTTCAACGCGTACACAAGATTTCCGGTTTACCCGTGGTGGAAGGCAAGCGCGTGGTCGGTATCGTCACCAATCGCGATCTGCGCTTTGAAACGCGGCTCGATGCGCCGATCCGCGACATCATG
>JBGSWY010000422.1:0-4794 GCA_041751715.1 Burkholderiaceae bacterium | reverse complement strand
CTTGTCTTCGCGCGTGAACTGCTGCTGGATGGCGACCGTGAACATCGTGAAGTTATCGCTCGTCAGACTCAAGCGGTCCGAACCGGTCACTGGCACATCGTTCAGCCCGGCCATCAAGGTTGGATCGGGCAGCTGCGCAGCGGCCACCGCCATCTCGCGCGCGGCTTGCGCGGCGTAGTCCTGCGCCACCAGTTGGCGCGATCGGTCTTGCGCCAGGCGCAGCGCCTGGTCGAAAGTCAGCACCGGTTGCGCGGCGGCGGCCGACGACAACAGCGCCCATGAAATCGCCAGCATGCAGCGCAAATGCTTCGCGCACGAGGCTTCAGAAAAAGCAGTCGACATACGATCTCCAGACGACGGAACTTCAGGCGCCGCGCTATGGACGCGCGGCTTCACGCATGCGCCGGTTCAGCGCACAGCCGTCTGGCAGATCAAATTCGGAAGCAGCAGTGCAGGATGGTGTGCGGTGGGGGGCGCGCAGTGAGCGGGCCTCTCGACGAAATGCCGCGCCAGATCGGCTCGGCCGCCGGCGCCAGCGGAACCGGGTAAAGACTTACCAGAAAAACCGGAGGCGCGGCCAGTGTCCGAGGCTGGTCGCTCTGCTCGCCGTACTGACAGTGTTCGGCGCACAGATTCGGCGCGTCCGGATCCAACTGACTCATCATCATTCCCGCGCAGTCGATCAACTCCGTCGGCTGCGGCGCAGCAGACGGACACGCGTAAGCCGCCACGCTCAGTTGCGCAAACAGCAGCGCAAAGATCGCGACAGCGATCACACGTACACGGAGAAGTCGGTTGATTCGCACAAATGTCAGTATCGCGTCGACGGGGGAAGCGGATCGTACAAGAACCCGGCTCCTTCAGGCGCTTACCACGTGAAGCGCCGGCCGGATCGGTAGCGCGCGAGGATAACCTTCATCTACGACCTCTTTGCTCAGTGTTGGTGATGCTGATGGATGACGGCGTGGCCTTGGCCGCGCGCGATTAGCCAGCGGTTGACCGGAAACGCCGCCGCCCCCGCGATCACCAGTGCCACCGCCAGGCTTCCCCAGAACAGGAGGCTGTCGAGCCCTGCGTCCATCGCGCCGGGGATCAGAAGCATGATGGCGTTATCGACGATCTCCATAATCGTCACGGAAACCGTATCCGCGGCCAGCGCCAGCTTGAGAACTGAGCCGAAGTCCAGGCCCGCGCGCAAGAGCGGGATCATCGTGAAGAGGTAGCCGAAGAAGAAGGCGAGCACGACCGCCAGCACGATCGTGGGCACGGTGGCCCAGCCGAGCGCGGTGCCGATGACGAGCCCCAGAACCTCGCCGGTCGCACAACCCGACAGGCAGTGAACTGTGGCGGTAAAGGCCAGCCGGTTCAGCGGCGTGCCGGCGGCATGCGCCTGGGCGCGTGCCTCGTCTTGATGCGCGTGACCGTGGTTTGAATGATCATGCTTCATCAGTGCAACCCCGCAGTGGTGATGCGGCGACTGCGACCACGACCGGGCTTCTTCGCACGATCCGATGCAGCCGCCAGGCCTTCCAGGATCGGGCATTCCGGCCGCTCATCGCCGCGACAATGCGCGGCCAACGTTTCGAGCGTACGTTTGATCGCCTGCATCTCGTGGATCTTGGCGTCGAGCTCGGCGATGTGCACCTGCGCCAGCGTCTTCACCTTGCGGCTCGGTCGCCGGCTATCGCGCCACAGACCGAGCAACGCTTCAATCTGCTTGATCGAAAAGCCGAGCGCACGCGACTGGCGGATGAATCGCAATGTGTGAACGTCAGTCTCGGAGTAGGTTCGATAGTTGGAGAGCGTGCGTTTGGCCTTCGGGATCAGGCCGATCTCTTCATAGTGACGGATCATCTTGGCCGATACGTCAGAGGCCATGGCCGCGTCGCCGATGTTGAGCGGGTAAGTATTCAGACCGTTCATGCCGGCTCCTCTTTCAAAGACGTTCGCCTGCTTTGGCTCGACTTGTCGGGACCGATCGGCTCACTGGTGGATTCGCTCGCCGGCCGCCAGCGCCGCAGCAACAGCGCGTTCGATACAACGCTGACGCTGCTCAACGCCATGGCGGCCCCGGCGATGATCGGACTCAGCAAACCAAACGCCGCCAGCGGTATCCCGACCAGGTTGTAGATGAAGGCCCAGAACAGGTTCT
This sequence comes from Burkholderiaceae bacterium, assembly GCA_041751715.1. Taxonomy (GTDB): domain Bacteria; phylum Pseudomonadota; class Gammaproteobacteria; order Burkholderiales; family Burkholderiaceae_F; genus JACCZX01. Next base: position 2,642 of record JBGSWY010000422.1, on the reverse strand, counting down.
GCCTGATCTTGCGATAGGTACGCCGCGAGATGTCGATCGCATCGGCAACCAGTGCGGGGTCGCCTCGCATCAGCGTGATGCCTGCCGCATGCATCGCCACGTCGGTGCCGGTGGCCATCGCGATACCGACATCGGCCGCCGCCAAAGCGGGAGCATCGTTGATGCCGTCGCCCACCATCGCCACCGTGCGGCCCTGCGCTTTGAAGCGCGCGAGCGCTTCGGCCTTATCCGCGGGCAGCACTTCCGCCACAAACTCGTCGATTCCCAGCGCTTTGGCGACCGCTTGCGCGCTGCCCTGGTTGTCGCCAGTCAACATCACCGTTTGCACGCGAGCGCGATGCAGCCGCTCGATGGCGAGCGCAGCACTGGGCTTGGGCGCATCGCCGAACGCGATGAGTCCCAGCAGTTTCCTGTCGGGGGCGATCTGCATCAGCCATGACACGGTGCGGCCTTCGGATTCGAGGCGGCTCGCCTGCGCCTGGAGCGGCCCGAAGTCAGCGCCCAGTTCTTCCATCAGTCGCCGGCTGCCGAGCTGAAAGCTGCCGCCATCGACATCTGCCGCCGCACCTCGCCCCGGCAATGCGCGTGCATTGCTCGCCGCAGGCGCCGAGATGCTTTCTGCTTCCGCTGCGGCAAGCACTGCATGCGCCAGCGGATGCTGGCTGCCTGATTGCACCGCGGCTGCGACTCGCAGCATTTCATGCCGGGTTGTCTGATACGGAACCAGCTCGACAATCGTCGGGCGTCCCTCGGTCAAGGTGCCGGTCTTGTCGAACGCGACAGTATTAACGGCGTGCGCGACTTCCAGTGCTTCTGCGTCCTTGATCAGGATGCCGTGACGCGCGGCCACGCCGGTGCCCGCCATGATCGCGGTCGGCGTCGCCAATCCGAGCGCGCACGGGCACGCGATCACCAGCACCGTCACTGCGTTGATCAACGCGACCGCGACATCGCCTCCCACCATCCACCAGCCCAGGAAAGTGATCAGTGCAATGGCCAGCACGACCGGCACGAACACCGCGCTCACCCGGTCCACCAGGCGTTGGATCGGCGCCTTGGCGGCTTGCGCGTCTTCCACCAATCGAATGATGCGTGCGAGCGTGGTTTCGGCGCCGATCGCCGTGGTCTCGATCACGAGCAGGCCGTCGGCGTTGATGGCGCCGCCCGTGACCTTGTCGCCGATGCCTTTGTCGACCGGCAAGCTCTCGCCGGTCAACAGCGATTCGTCGACCTGGCTCGTGCCCTCACGCACCACGCCATCGACCGGGATGCGCTCACCGGGACGCACGACCGCGAGATCGCCCAGCGCCACCTGCGCGATCGGAATGTCGATCTCCTTGGCATCGCGCCGCACGCGTGCCGTATCCGGCCGCAGCGCATTGAGGGCGCGGATCGCCTCGGTGGTTTGGCGCTTGGCGCGTGTTTCGAGCCATTTGCCGAGAAGCACGAGCGTGATCACGACTGCCGAGGCTTCGAAGTACAGATGCGGCATCGCCCCGCCGGCGGTGAGCAGTTGATAGACGGACAAGCCGTAGGCGGCCGATGTCCCGAGCGCCACCAGCAAGTCCATGTTGCCGGTGCGCGCCCGAAGCGCATTCCAGCCGGCGCGATAGAACCGCGCGCCGAGCCAGAACTGCACCGGCGTGGCGAGCAGCCACTGCACCCAGCCGGGCAACATCCAGTCGATGCCGAATGGTGCGAGCAGCATCGGCGCGACCAGCGGCAGCGACAGCAGCACCGCCAGCACAACCGGCCAGGAGTCGCGATTTGCAGCAGACTCGTGCCCGGACTTCGAGCTGTCACCGGACGCTTCAGGAATGCGCGCCTGATAACCGGCGCGCTCGACCGCGCGCAACATATCCTCTGCGTGCACCGCGTCGCGATAAAACGAGACCCGCGCCCGCTCGGTCGCGAGGTTGACCTCGGCCGACGTCACGCCCGGCACGGCGAGCAAAGCTTTTTCGACGCGGCCCGAGCAGGAGGCGCAGGTCATCCCCTCGATGCGCAGTTCGAGCAAATCCTTCTCTGGCGAGTGACCGGCTTGCTCAATGGGTGAATGCGAATTCATGGTCTTGCTCCAGGATCGACTGGCGAAGGATCAGCCTTCCCATGATGGGAAGGTCAAGCTCTATTTTGCAATTGCAATGGCTTGACATTCCCATCATGGGAACGTTGATACTTGCGACTGTTTCGAACTCACGGAGGTTCAGCATGTTGCAAATGAGAGTGTCAGGCATGAGCTGCGGCGGTTGCGTTGCCAGCATCACGCGTGCCATCCGGCAAAAGTATCCGTCCGCCAGGGTGGACGTCGATCTACCCGGGCAGATCGTAAAGGTCGATGGCGTGACAGATGCGGCCGGCGTGGCCGGGCTGATCGAAGGCGCGGGCTATCAGGTGCTGGAGCAAGCCGTCGATTCTTGATTCGGCGCTCGCATGTCAGGGCGATACTTGCGCCGATGAAGTTGCGTTCGACTGCCGCAATGATCTCCCGCCCGGGCGTGTTGGCCGCACTGGGCGCGGCGCTGCTGTTCGGCGCCGGCACACCGCTGGCAAAGGCGCTGCTCGCAGACGTTGGTCCGTGGTTGCTCGCCGGCCTGTTGTACCTCGGCTCCGGCCTCGGGCTGACGCTGGTGCGCGCGCTG
>JBGSWY010000421.1:0-6380 GCA_041751715.1 Burkholderiaceae bacterium | reverse complement strand
TCGTTCAGATCATCAACCGCGCTGCGGACTTCGCGACGCGGCGCCACACCCTTCAGCGTTGCCAGCTGGCGCAGGTTGCAATGCTGCTGGCTGCCGCAGGAGCGGATGCCAACCTCGTGGCGGCCGGATATGGAGTTGCGTGCGCAGCAGCACGAGGGATTTTTCCCGCAGGCCGCAAACGTGACACTGTTGGAGAAATCGAGCGTTGAAGACCAGAAACCCACACCTTTGTACGCCGCCGCACCTAGACTCGCGCGCAATCCCATTCTGAGCATTGCATGGCCAAGTTTCTCAACACCAGCGCCACCAACTACTTTCTCGAAGAGCTCATCAAGGAAGCCAAGGACCGTTTGGTGCTGGTCAGTCCGTTCCTCAAGCTGAACGACCGGATGAAGGAACTGCTCGCCGACAAGAATCGTCTCAAGATTGATGTGCGCGTGGTCTATGGCAAGAGCGAACTGCAGCCGCAGGAAATCGACTGGCTTCGGGAGCTGACGTACATCCGCACCAGCTTCTGCAAGAACCTGCACGCGAAGTGCTACCTCAACGAAGAGCTGTGCATCATCACCAGCTTGAACCTGTATGAGTTCAGCCAGGTGAACAACAACGAGATGGGGATTCTGATTCGGCGCTCCGAGGATCCTTCGCTCTACAAGGATGCCTACGAAGAGGCTCAGCGAATCATCCGCATCAGCGACGAAGTCCGCATTTCTCTGGAACGCGTGGTCAGTCCCGTAGAGGGCAAGTCAACCGACAGGGCTGTTGCTCAGAGCGAACCGGCGACCACCGACGCAGACGACTCCGGCCCTGGCAAGTTGAGCTCGTCAAAACTGGCTCAGAGGCTGGGTATGAAGACCGCCGAACTGCTTGATGCGTTCACGGCAAGTGGCTTCTTGATTGTCGAGAATGGCGCGCATCGCTTGACTGCGAAAGGCAGTGACGCCGGCTGCGAGTTCATCGCACGGTCTCGTTTCGGTCCGTACTTCTTGTGGCCGGAAACCCTCAGACCATAGGAGTCGGGTGCCGATTCCCGGCCCGGCCGATGGATTTCACGGTGTGGCGTCCACCAGGGACGAAGGGGTGTTCGACTTGACGCGCAACAACCACGAGCTCCGGTCCGTCGCTCTTTACTGGGACTTCGAGAATCTTCATGCGGGCCTCGCCGAAGCCAAGTTCGGCGAAGGCAGTTACAGCAAACCCGACGCCCGCTTCAAGCCACAGGAACCGCTTGTCGACGTTCAGGCGTTGGTCGAGCTGGGCTCCTCTTTCGGACCAATCGCGATCAACCGCGCCTATTGCAACTGGCAATACTACGGGCGCTACCGGGACGCACTGCTGCAAAGCGCAGTTGAACTGATTCAGTTGTTTCCGCCAGGCCCCTCGGCGAAGAACGGCGCCGACATCAAGCTGTGTCTTGACGCAACCGAAGACATTGGGCGCTTCGAACACATCGGCACGGTCATCATCATCGGCGGGGACAGCGACTTCATGCCCGTGTCGCAGAAGATCAAGGCGGCTGGGCGGACTCTCATCGGCATTGGCACCCGGAAGAACACCAACAAGCATTGGGCCAAAAGCTGTCACGAGTTCCGTTATTACGAGAACCTCGTCGAAGTGCCCGTCGTCGAGAACTCACCCAAGCCGGATGAAGGGCTCATCGTTACGCCGCCTGCGCCTGTCAACCCGGCAGCGGACATCCTCAAGCGAGCTGTGCACCTGCAGTCCGAGAGCAAGGGCGAGGCCTGGGTACACAAGGCAAACCTATGGCCGATGATCAAGCGACTCGATCCGACCTTCGACACCAAAGATCACGGCTACGAAAGCTTCGCAGAGATGCTGAAGTCTCTCGATTCGATGGTCGAAGTGAAGAAAGGCGAGTCTGATCATGTCGTTCGGTTGCGCTGAACCAACCTTGGTTTCGGAGATAGCGGGTTCGACGAGGCATCGCAAGTAGCATGTCCCTTTCCGCTTTCATAAAAGGTTGGGCTGGCGAAGCCCTTGGTGCTGTTGCACATTGGGCCTACCTGGACAAGAGCGTCTATACCGCCCTCAACAACATCACGCTGCAAACCCCTAGTGGCACGACGCAGATCGATCACGTCGTGGTCTCACGATTTGGTGTGTTCGTGATCGAGGCCAAGAACATCGACGGGTGGATCTTCGGTGACGCGAAGGCGCCGCAATGGTCCGTCGTGAAGCCAGGCCGCAAGTTCCGAATTCAGAATCCTCTGCATCAAAACCATCGCCATGTGAAGGCGATCATGGAGCACCTCCAGCTGGATGCAACGCACATTCACTCGATTGTGATGTTCTGGGGTGATTGCGAGTTCAAGACCGACATGCCCACGAACGTCATGAACCGCGGCTATGCCACATACATCAAAGGATTCACCACGCCGATACTCCCAGACGAGAGGGTTATCGCGATCGTTGAAGCCCTTCGTACAGGCGCCATGCCAAAGACCTTTGCCACGCGTCGAACGCATATCGCGTCGCTTCAGGCGAGACACGCAGATACGACGACCTGCGCAAGGTGCGGAAGTCCTCTTGTCCTTCGAACGGTTCGCACGGGCACGAAAGCGGGGAACAAGTTCTACGGCTGCTCCACATTCCCGAAGTGCCGTCATACGCTGCCGCATTCCGACGGAATCAACCCATCTGATCGCCGCTCATGAGGGAACCAGCGTCGCTTGGGTTCGACTGAGTCTTTCGGTCTTGTGCATGATTGAATGGCATCGGCTGCTCTTCGCCGCGCACCACTGACATTCAGACAACCCTGACCATGTGCTATTCCGCCCAGATCAAGGCCAACTACGGCAAATACGTCCGCATCTTTGGCGCCGACATGAGCATCGGCGATTTCGTAGAGCTGTTTTATCACCGCCAGACCAACAGCCGCATCAAGATTCCGAAGTCGCTGGAGGCGGAGTTCAGCGACCCGCGGACCGATGACGAGCGAGTGATCAAGGCATCGATCGAGGCGTTCAATTCGACTCAGACCACGAAGCTGGAGCAGGAGCTGTTCAAGCAGCGCAGGCGCCTGGCCGGCGCCGAGCGCACGCTGCAGACGAAGACAACGAAGGCCGCGCAGGAGAGCCAACGCATCGCCTCCAGCAAGATCGAGTGGGCAAAGGGCAAGCTTGACGACCTGCGACGCAGCGAACTGACGGGCGAGGACGCTCGAATCTTCCCCGGCTGGTATGCGCCAGTGATGGTCAGCGAGGGCGGCCGCCTGGTCGTCAAGCCGATGCGCTACCAGTGCCGCCTGGCTGGCAAGCCGGCCTTCTACGACACCAAGTTCCCTGGCACCTACAACGCGCGCCGCGACAGCCTGGAGAAGTTCTGGAAGGGCCAGTTCGGTGTCTCGCACGGCATCCTGGTTGCGAATGCCTTCTATGAGAACGTCAACCGGCACCGCATGGAAGGTCGCGAGCTTCGAGCGAGCGAGGACGTTCAGAACGTCATCCTCGAATTCAGGCCGCGGCCCCAGCAGGACATGCTGGTGGCTTGCCTGTGGTCACGTTGGACCGGGCCTGGCGAGCCCGATCTGCTGTCGTTCGCCGCCATTACCGACGAGCCGCCGATGGAAGTGGCCGCAGCGGGGCACGACCGCTGCATCATACCGATCAATCCGGAGAACATCGAGGCTTGGCTGAACCCGCAGCCGGGTAACCTGGCGGCACAGTACGCGATCCTCGACGACCGCGAGCGGCCCTACTACGAGCATAGGCTGGCGGCGTAAGACCCGCACCCAGCTACTTGACGGAGCAACCGTGGCGTACAGCAAGGACCAATGGACCGAATCGTTCGAGGGTCAGATGAACATCCTGCGGCCGCACCTGACGCCGCGGATTCTGACCACGATGAGCCTTGCCGCCTGGCATCAGCACGGCCGAAAGGACGAGGACCCGATTCAGGCCGCCCGGGAATGGTCCAAGTCGCTGGACAAGCCAGCCGGCGCAGCGAAAGGGAAGCTCACGCCCTGAGCCGGTGGTGGCCCACGATACGGGCCATGAACGCGATCGACATGACGGTTTCGCTGCGGCCGTCGGGTGGCCTGCCGCGCGAGCGATGTTGCCTGTACTGCCGCTGGGTGGAAGTGGCCGCGTCCACGCGCCATGCCGGACAGCGAAGCCTGCAGTGCACCAATCCCAAGTACCTGCGCGGCATGGCAGCCGAGACGAGATCGTGCTGCCTGTTCGAACGCGAGCCGGGTGCTGACGATGATCTCGACGTATCGACTTTGGTTGATCGACTGAGCTGCTGACACTTCACATTCGGCCCCGATCGACGACGCCCTCACCGGCCGGGTCCGATATCGTCCCTGATCGGCACGCGCGACACGTCTGGGGCCTTGGCAAGCGGCTCGGGGCTGCGCGCCGGCACCATCTCCTTGACGAAGGCGGCGATGGAACTGGCCAGCGCCCGGTCGCCCGCGTCGCCAGAAACGGCCAGCGCGCGACCGACATGCGTCCAGGCCTCTACGGCGGCGGCCCTCGTGGCAAGGGCCTGTGCCCCGTTTCTGGTACGGGGTCGATTGGTGCGCAGCCGTCCATCCTCCCGAGCCTTCAAGCGCCACAACGGCTCGCAATTGCGGTTGCGGCCCCGCGTGGCCTGCCGGGTTGCCTCGGCCTCGATCCCGTGTCCGCGCAGCTTCTCGGCGAAGGTCTCGCGCCAACGGTGCAGGTCGGCCTTGCGCGGGTTCAGCCGTTTGCCATGCTTCGACTCGGCCCGCACGCTGATGTGCACGTGCGGGTTGGCCTGGTGGTCGTGCAGCACCATCACGAACTTGTGGTCGGCCAGTTCGATCTTCGCGAACTCGCGGGCCGCGCGCTGGACAGCCAACGGGTCGGTGCCCCGCGGCATCGACAGCATGATGTTGAAGGCCTCGCGCCGATGGCCGGGTTCCGCCACATCGTCGATCAATGAGCCGCCGAAGCGCCAGTCGTCGGACAGTTCATGGAGCGCCTCCTTGCCGCGCACCTTGTCGCCGCGTTCGTCCTCGATGTCCAGGCGGCCGTTCTTGCTGATGTAGCGGAAATGCGCAGCAATGGCCCGCATGCCCCGCCCTCCGCCCGTCACCTTGACCATCACCTGTGGCGCCCGGCGCACCACAGTGGCTTCAATCTGCCGGCGGATCGCTGCGGCACGCTGAGCAGACTGGCGGTGCAGCTTGGGTTGTTCACGCGCACGCACGATTCGGTTGCCGGGATAGAACAGCCGATCGCCCCACTGGATCAGGACGCCGTCGATGTTGGGTGTTTGGGACATGTGTATCTCCTGATGGTTAGGTGGTGGTGCGTGCCTGTGCATTGGTGTGCTGGCTGCGTGGCCGCAGGTCGGCCAACACCCTCGATGCCAGCATCAGGTGCCCGCGAATGTCGCCAGCCAGTGTCTCGAGCACTGCCCGGTACTCGCGTGCCGCTCGGAACTCCCCTTGCTGCAGCAGCGATGTCAGGTGGTTGATGTTGCGGGTCAACGTCGACATCTCGGCGCTGGAGGCAATCAAGGCATTGATGTGATCGGTGCGGCTGGCGCCGCTCGTCAACACGGGCACATTGGCGACCAGTCCGGCTAGGTAGGCACCGCGGGACAAGCCTGCGGCCTGGGCGCCGCGGGCCAGTTGCCCGGCCTCGGCCGTTGTCAATCGGATTGACAACTTGACGGTCGAGTGACTTGAAGGCGTAGGCGGAGGCGCCAATTCTTGCTGCGCTGCCGGCGGCAATGCCGTACCCAAGTCGCATGCCACGGCCCTTCGCACCAGCGCCGAGACACTGACCCGGTCCGCCTGCGCACGCGCCACCAGCGCGGCCTTCAGGCCACGCATGTCGACCGTGACGAAGTCATTTGACGGGCTGTTCATGGTCCGAGCAATCGATACGTTGCGAGGCAGGCGGAGCGGTTCACAAATCGGCGGCAGGTCGCCTATCTCTGCACTCACCTACGCATTCAGTATTGACTCGGTTCGAGGCCTCAGGGCCGCTGATTTTTAGTCAAATTTCAGCACCGCGAACACCCGTTTGACCAGCGAAGATGGGCCCTGTGACCCAGGACCGAATCGTCAGTGACCCGAGACCGAACCGACCTGGGCCGCGAGCGGGTCAGAAGCGAACCCGCAGCGGGCCGAGTGACCCACGAGCGGATCAAGAGCGATGCAGCAGTGAACCGAGACCGAACCATGAACGGGTCGTCACCGAACCAGACGGACGCAATGAGGCTGGCACCGAAACGCTCACCCGGGCGAAGCACGCGCAAGGCGCGCGCCTTCGCAGCCGAGATCGCCCAGCTTCGCGCGCAGGGCTACACGTGCGAGGCGATCCGCGAGGCGCTGGCCGAAGCCGGCGTGCAGGTCAGCAAGAGCACCGTCCAACGCGAAGTGA
>JBGSWY010000420.1:0-3508 GCA_041751715.1 Burkholderiaceae bacterium | reverse complement strand
GCCACTGTTTGTAGTCGGTGCATATCGGCTCGCGCTGCTTGACTTGATAAGAGGTGAAGTCCGTCACTGCGAGCTGGCCGGCATTCTTGTGCGAACGCACCGCCTTGACGATGTCGGCCGGAATCTCGCCCGCGTAGAACGAGTTTGGATTCGCAGCGATCGCACGCAGCGTCGCGGCCAGCGCCGGGTTGCGCATGACGGTGCCGACCGCCTTCGGCGTTCCATCGACGTTGTAGAAGTACGCTGCAGCGGCGAGATCGTTTTTTAGATATTTTTCGGCGGTGAGCTGCACGTTGAGCCGAGGTGACATCGGAAATCCGTTTTCCGCCAGCCGGATCGCGGCTTCGAACAATCGCGCCCATGGCAGCCGGCCATGCTGCTTCTGCGCGACTTTGAGCATGCGCACCGCGCCCGGCGTGCCAACCGCGCGGCCGCCGACCACCGCGTCATAGAACGGCATCGCCTTGCCGTCGGGCAGCAGGAACAATTTTTCGTCGGCTCCCAGCGGCGCTGTTTCGCGGCCGTCGTAGGCAATGACCTTGCGGCCATCCCAGTGCATCAGAAAGGCACCGCCACCCACGCCCGAGCTCTGCGGCTCGACCAGCGTAAGCACCATCTGAATCGCGATCGCTGCATCGATCGCGCTGCCGCCGGCGCGCAGAATCTCTCGCCCGGCCTCGGTGGCGAGCGGATTGGCCGCGGCTGCCATGTGCCTGCTCGCAGTAACGCTGCCAAGCCCGGCGCGAAATGTCGATGACGCTTCGGGTTGCGACGGACGATCGGCCTGACCGGCGCATGCGGCGAGCAACGCGGCGACGGCGATTATGCCGAAGCGACGTTCGATTCTCATGCGTGTTTCCCTTACTTACGCGGCAACCGAATCGCACCGTCGAGGCGGATCGTTTCGCCGTTGAGCATCACGTTCTCGATGATGTGCTTCGCGAGCGCTGCGTATTCGTCGGGCTGGCCCAGCCGCGAAGGAAACGGAGGCTGCTTTCCCAGCGCATCCTGCACTTCCTGCGGCATACCGAGCAGCATCGGCGTTGCAAACAGTCCCGGTGCGATGGTGACGCAGCGAATGCCCTGGCGTGCGAGATCGCGTGCGATCGGCAGCGTCATGCCGACCACACCGCCCTTGGAGGCCGCGTAGGCGGCCTGGCCGATCTGGCCGTCGTAGGCGGCGACCGATGCGGTGTTGATCAACACGCCGCGCTCGCCATCGGCCGTGGCATCGAGCTTCGACATCGCATCGGCGCACACGCGAATCATGTTGAAGGTGCCGATCAGGTTAATGCCGATGACACGCGCAAAGCTTGCAAGCCCATGCGGCCCTTCCTTGCCAACCGTTTTTTCGCCGATCGCGATGCCGGCGCAGTTGATCACCCCGCGCAGTGTGCCGAGCGCCTGCGCTGCGGCAACCGCCGCCTTCGCATCTTCCTCGCGGGTGACGTCACATTGGACGAAGCGCGCGCTGGCGCCGAGCTCGCGCGCCAGTGGTTCGCCCTTGTCCGAGGCAACGTCGGCGATGACCGCGCGGCCGCCGTTGGCCGCGATCATGCGCGATACCGCCCCGCCGAGGCCGGAGGCGCCGCCGGTGACGACGAACGTATTGTTCTTGATCTGCATGAATCCTCCGCCCGCAAGCGGAGGATTCTAGAGCGGCGCGGAAATCAGCGGAAAGTGCAGCGGGCGAACAGCCACAAGGTGCCGTTGATGTCGCCATCGCCGTTGGACTTGGTGCGTGCGCGCACCATCGGCAGCTGGCACTTGTCGGCCGCGAGGCCGGCGGAGTTCAGAAAGCCGCGCATCGATTCAGACGGCATGCCGACGTGAAATTTTGGACGGGTGTACTGGCCGGTGCTGGTCACACGTGGTGCTTCAAGCTGGATCGCAGTGCCAAGCCAGCTTGAACCGGACGCCGGCGTTCCTGAAAAGGACCGCGGGGCCGACGCCTGCAAAGACGATGCGTCACCCGACGACGTCTGCGTTTGAGTTGAAAGGAACGCGGTTTCGGGCATGACGTCGAGCCGCAACTGCGCCGCGCAGGGCAGGGCGCTAGCCGCCAGCACCAGCGCCGGCAACACTGTGCGAAACGACAACGCGGAGTTCATGAGCGGCAATCTGATCCTTTGAAGCAATGCTGGCAAGTATCCGATCGGATGACTAAAGTGACAAGCGGAAACGGTAGCAATTGATGGGCCAACCGGGTCGCGAGCTCCTGCATGGTCTGCGTCAGTCAGCGTCGCCGGCGCCGAGCGAGCGCTGCATGACCACGACATCGACCCAGCGATCGAACTTGCGGCCGACCGAGGTCATTACGCCGACGTAGGAGAAGCCGCAGGCGCGATGCGCGCCGATCGTAGGGGCGTTTTGCGAGTCGCCGATCACTGCCAGCATCTGGCGCAGGCCGAGCGCGGCGCAGCGTTCGATCAGTGTGTTCAGCAGCAGCTGGCCGACGCCGCCTCCGGTTGCATCCGACGCAACATAAACCGAATCCTCGACCGTCGTGCGATAAGCCGCGCGCGGGCGGAACTGGTTGACGTACGCGTAGCCGACGATGCGGCCATCGAGTGCGGCCACCAGATAGGGGAGCCCGGCCTGCACGACGCCGGCATAGCGCGCTTGCATCTCCGGCACGTCGGGCGGCTCGGTTTCGAACGTTCCGAGGCTGGTCGCGACGTGATGCGCATATATCGCTTGAACCGCCGCGATGTCTCCAGCTTCAGCGGCCCGGACTTGTATCGGGCGTCTTGCCTGCATGTGTTTGTCGATCGCCGCTGTGCAGCGTCACGTTGGTGTCGGTCGCGGGCGCTGCTGCCATCGCCGGCGCTGCCACTTCCATCGCCGGAGCCGCGCCGACCACCGGCGTGCCACCGTACACACTCGCAATGATTGGAACGATCAGCAACGCGACGATGTTGATGATCTTGATCAGCGGATTGACCGCCGGGCCAGCGGTGTCCTTGTACGGATCGCCGACGGTGTCGCCGGTCACCGCGGCCTTGTGCGCATCCGAGCCCTTGCCGCCGTGATGGCCTTCTTCGATGTACTTCTTGGCGTTGTCCCACGCGCCGCCGCCGGTGGTCATCGAGATCGCAACGAAGAGCCCGGTGACGATGGTGCCCATCAGCACGCCGCCGAGCGCGGCCGGCCCCAGTGCAAGACCCACCACAATGGGCACCAGCACCGGCAGCAGCGACGGAATCATCATCTCCTTGATCGCCGACGTGGTCAGCATGTCGACCGCGCGGCTGTAATCCGGCTTGCCGGTGCCTTCCATAATTCCGGGGATGTCGCGAAACTGGCGGCGCACTTCTTCGACCACGGCCCCGGCGGCCCGCCCAACGGCCTCCATTGCCATCGCGGCGAACAGGAATGGAATCAGGCCGCCGATGAACAGGCCGATGATGACGTCGGGATTCGACAGATCGAAAGTGACGTTCAGTCCGGCGGCTGCCAGGCCGCCGGTGTAATCGGCAAACAGCACGAGTGCAGCGAGCGCGGCCGA
>JBGSWY010000419.1:0-6484 GCA_041751715.1 Burkholderiaceae bacterium | reverse complement strand
CTCCGGACGGCCGCGGGTCCCAACCTCGACCCGGCGCAGCGACAGGATGTCGACCAGCTCGTTATTCTGGATCGGCCACGGCAAACGCCAGCGAAAACCCGGCGATGTCGTCTGTGAATATTTTCCGAAGGTGGTGACGACACCAACCTGCCCCTCCGAAACGATATAAAAACCGCTACCCAGCCAGATCAGTCCGATGACGGCAAGCACCGCCACCAAACCAAATCCCGTTCCCTTGCCGTCCGGAGTGAAGCCGCCGAAGCGGCCGCCGTTTCCTCCATCGCCGCCACGCCGCGCACCGCGCTTGCCGAACAGATTCGAAAGCCGGCGATTGAAGTCGCGCCAGAGCTCGTCGAGGTCGGGCGGGCCATCACTGTTCGGGCGGTGCGGGCGCTGGGGCTTTTGCTCCGGTTCCCGGCGTGGCTCGTCCTTGCCGTCGTCGTCGGCACCATTTGAGCCACTGCTGCCTCGGCCCCACTTGGGATCGTTAAGCGACATCTATCGTTCAGCCCGATGCGAAACCACTGCGCGCCCAATCTTGCGTCTGCGGTGCTCAACGTATCCGTGCACGCTTCCGCTCCTCGACGCAACCTTGGGGCTGCTCGCTACGTTTTTCATCGGACCGCTGTCTCTGAGTGTCATATCGACCTGCGCAACTTTCGACTACGCCGCTGCTGCGCCTGGCCAGGAAGGAGCGTCTTCGCCCTGTTTCGCGGCGGCGAAGGTTTCACTGGCGTCCGCCGAACGCTCGACAAATTCGACTATCGCCTCGCGCAATAATTCCAATCCCAATTCCGTTTGCGCGCTGACCGAAACGGCGGCGATGTTATCACGCGCGTCACGCACGACTGACGGTGCGCGCCCTGTCAGATCGATCTTGTTGTAGACAACGATGACGGGCACTTCGTCGGCGCCGATGTCCGCCAGCACCCGTTCGACTTCGGCCATCTGTTCGGCGCGTGCCGGCGATGCGGCATCGACCACGTGCAGCAGCAGATCGGCCTCGGCAGTTTCGTCCAGGGTCGACTTGAACGCTTCGATCAACTGGTGCGGCAGGCCGCGGATAAACCCGACCGTGTCCGAGATCACCGCCTCGGTTCCGGTGTGGCCGTTGGTCGTCAGACGACACTTGCGTGCCGTGGTGTCGAGTGTCGCGAACAGCTGATCGGCGGCATACACGCCTGCCGAGGTCAGCGCGTTGAACAGCGTCGATTTGCCGGCGTTGGTATAGCCGACCAGCGAAATCGATACGACGTAGTCGCGCGACCGGGCGCGCCGCCGCGTGCGCCGCTGCTTTTCCGATTGCTTCAGCCGTTCGCGCAGCCGCCGCACTCTGACGCCGATCATGCGGCGGTCCAGTTCGATCTGCTTTTCGCCGGGACCGCCGGTTTTTCCCAAGCCCCCGCGTTGCCGCTCCAGGTGCGACCAGCCGCGCACGAGTTGCGTCGACAAATGCCGGAGCTGCGCCAGCTCGACCTGCAGCTTGCCTTCCCGGCTCTTCGCACGCTGCGAGAAGATGAAAAGAATCAGCGCCGTGCGGTCGAGCACCCATAGACCGAGCGCCTGCTGCAGATTGCGCTGTTGCGCAGGCGACAGTGCCACGTCGAAGACCACGAGACCTGCGGAAACTGCTGCCGCCTCGCTCTTCAACTCTTCGACCTTGCCGCTGCCGATGAAATACGCGGGATCTGGCCGGTCACGTCGCACGGAAATCGTCGCCGCCGGCTCTATGTCGGCGGAGACGACGAGTTGCTTCAACTCTTCGATTGCGTCGGGATCGTCGCGCCGCCCGATGGCGACGTTGACCAGCAACGCACGCGTCGAACGCTGCGCGCGTTCAGAGTCAACCTGGAAGACGCTCAGGCTTCCGGCTCCGCAGCAAGATTGACCGGCCGCGCAGGCACGACGGTGGAGATAGCGTGCTTGTAAACCATTTGCGTCACGGTATTGCGCAACAGAACCACGTATTGATCGAACGATTCGACCTGGCCCTGCAGCTTGATCCCATTGACCAGGTAAATCGACACCGGAATATGTTCCTTGCGCAGCGCGTTAAGAAAGGGGTCTTGTAGGAGTTGCCCTTTGGCAGTCATTTATTTCTCCAGCGTTTTGACACGCTTGTTCGTATGCAGTTCGTCGATCAGCGGCACGATGTCAATGAACGTGGCGACTGAACGGCCCAATTCAACAATGTAAAGCAAAAAGCTGAGCCTTAACCCAATGCATGTCACTCTGCTATTCGACGTACGGGTTTCTGCTAGTTCGAAACTCCACTCGCAGCGGCGTTCCGGTCAGATCGAACTGCTCGCGAAACTGGCCTTCCAGGTAGCGCCGGTAAGGGTCCGACACATGACCGAGCGAATTGCCATGCACGATGATGATCGGCGGATTGTGACCACCCTGGTGCGCGTAACGCGGCTTCGGGCGCGAATGGCCGGCGCGCGCCGGCTGCTGGCGAGCGACTGCCGCAAGTAACGCGCGCGTGAGTTTCGGCGTCGGCAGTTTTACGAACGCCGCGCGATGAGCCTCGATCACCGAGAGCATCATCGCCTTGAGTCCGGTTCGTTTGCGCGCCGAAATCTGATGAAAGCGCGCCCAGCGCAGGAAGTGCAGCTTGCGCTCGATTTCGCGCGTGATCGTTTCGCGCTGATACGAATCGAGCCCATCCCACTTGTTGACCGCCACCACCATCGCGCGGCCGCTTTCCAGCACGAAGCCGGCGATGTGCGCATCCTGATCGGCGATCTCGGACGCCGCGTCGAGCAGCAGAATCACGACGTTGCTGTCGGCAATCGACTGCAGCGTCTTGACCACCGAAAACTTCTCGATCGTTTCGAATACCTTGCCGCGGCGGCGCAGTCCGGCGGTATCGATCAATGTGAACCGGTTGCCGTCGAACTCGAACTCGACTTCGATCGAGTCGCGCGTCGTGCCGGGCTGGTCGAACGCGACCAGGCGCTGCTCGCCAAGCAATGCATTGATCAAGGTCGACTTGCCGACATTCGGGCGGCCGACCACGGCCACTCGAATACGCCTTTCGTTTTCGTCGGTGTCCGGCGGATCCGCATCGGCTTCGACAAACGCGGCGAGCGCCACTTCCATCAGCTCGCGCACGCCGTCGCCATGCGCGGCCGCGATCAACCATGGCTCGCCCAGGCCGAGCTCATGAAACTCGGCAGCGGCTTGCTCGGTCAATCCTTCCGCCTTGTTGACCGCCAACACGATCGGCCGGCCGGCGACTCGCAGGCGCGCTGCGATGCGCCCATCCTGACCCGTGAGCCCTTCCCGCGCGTCGAGAACGAAGATCACGACGTCGCTCTCGGCGATCGCCTGCTCGGTCTGCGCCGCCATCTCGCGCACAATGCCTTCGGCATTGACAGGCTCGAAGCCGCCGGTGTCGATCACGATGTAATCGCGCGGCCCGATGCGACCTTCACCATAGTGACGGTCGCGCGTCAGCCCGGGAAAGTCAGCGACCAATGCATCGCGCGAGCGCGTCAGACGATTGAACAACGTGGACTTGCCGACGTTGGGACGGCCGACGAGCGCGACTACAGGTTTCACCAAAGAAGCCGTTGCCGGCGCGCAGCGCCGGCGTTACTCGGTGACAATGAATGCCAACGTGCCGTCACGCGTCTGCACGAGCGCGCCGCCACCCAGTGCGCGCGGTGTGGCAACGATCTCGCTTCCGAGGGGGACACGGCCGGCAAATGCGCCGTCGTCCGGCGCCAGAAGATGCACGACCCCGGCGAAGTCGCCGACCACGATCGCACGGCGCAATGCCAGCGATCCGGACAAGTCGCGATGTTGCAGCTTTTCCTGACGCCACGCGGTCGAACCGGCCGCGCGATTGAAGGCAACCACGTTCGATCTGGAATCGACCACATAGACACGTCGCTCGTCGCCTGCCGGGCCTCTGTTGGCGGAAACCTCGCTCGCCCAACGTAGGTTGCCGTTGGAAGCATCGAAACAGGCCACGCGGCCCTGATACGACGCCGCGCATACTTCATTGCCGATCACCAACGGGGCGCCAACGACATCGGCCAGACGCTCGACTTCGGTGGCGCCGCGCGCCTCGGACACAGCGACGTCCCAGCGTGCCGCGCCGTTGGCGCTGTTCAACGCGACCAGCCGCCCGCTCGGGAATCCCGCGATCACCAGATCGCCGGCGTACACCATTTCGGTCAAGCCGCGCAAAGTCAGCGGAGCGACCGTCCGCTGATAGGCCCAGCGTCGCTTGCCGGTGGCGGCATCGAGCGCGGTGATGCGGTAGTCGGTCGAGCGCACGACGATCAGGCCGCGTCCGACCAACGGCGGCGATCGCATTTCGCCGCCAACCTGCGTACGCCACAGTTCCTTGCCGTCAGCGCCAAGCGCAATGATTTCGCCGCGCACGGTTGCCACGGCGATCGTGAAGCCATCGCTGCCGACGCCGGCGCTGATGCGCGCCTTGGTATCCGCCCGCCATACCACCTGCCCGGTGTCCGGCGCCAGCCGCACGACGGCGCCATCGGCCGCCGCAGCATAGACAGCGTTTTCCACCACCGCGGGCTGCAACCACTCGTTGCGACCGGCTCCTATCGACGCGCGCCAAGCGATGCGCGTGCTGAGCGATGGCTTGATATCGACCAGCGGGGTCGGCTGCGCCGCCCGCGATGCCGGACCGCCGAGCCACGATGGAAGCCACGCGCAGCCGGCAAGCAAACTGAATGACACGGCGGTCGCCGCAAGTACGGTTCGCCTAAAGAGATCAGTACGCATCGACCGCGATCCTTATGAAGTTGCAGTCGCCGGCAGCGCATCCAGTTTCAGCTGGATGATCTGCCGCAGCGGATGGTCTGCCGGGGCCTTGGCCAATGCGTCCCGGTAAGCATTGCGCGCTTCGTCGATCTTGTTCTGCGCAAACAGAATGTCGCCGCGACGGTCGGCCACCGCGGTCGCATGGGCAGTCGCGCCGGCGCCATCGAGCACCTTCAACGCTTCATCGAAACTCTTTTCGTCGAGCAGCACGCCCGCCAGCCGAACTCTTGCAATCGCGGCGATCTCCGCATGCTCAGCGTGGTCGACCACCCACTGCAACTGGGTGCGTGCGGCGGCAGCATTGCCGGTCTCTGCGTACCAGCGTGCCGCCTGCAGTGCGGCCATCGGGCCGTAGGCGGTGCTTCCAAATTTTTCGGTCAGTGTTGCGCTGAGCGCATTCACGCGCTCGGTTTCGCGCGCCGCGATCGCGCGCTCGAGCTCGACATAGACGCCGGCGGCGTCCGCTGCCTGGTCGCGCTGATACCACTGCCAGCCGTTGTAGGCGGCAAACGCCAGCAGCACCAGGGTGATGACGGACAGGATCAGAGTGCCGTACTTCTGCCACCATGCCTTCAGCTGATCGATCTGTTCCTGCTCTTGTGCGTCGTAGGCCATTTATGAGTTCACCTTCTAGTGGTCTTGTTCGGCTGCACTGAGCTCGATGACCAGCGTGTCTGCCAAGATTTGGAGCGGCACGATACGCTGCTCCGTCCTTGCGCCACCGAGTGGCGCTCGCAGATTCTTCACCGTGGCTGAACCGGACGCCAGCTCGCTCTCGCCAATGATGACGGCGAACTCGGCGCCGCTGGCATCGGCCCTTTTCATCTGCGATTTCAGACTCGCTTCGCCGGCGTGGCAGATCACATCGAGGCCGGCATCGCGCAGGCGCTCGGCGGTCAGGAAAGCCTGCGTTGCCGTCGCCCCGCCCTGATGAACGACATACGCATCGATTTCGTTCGCGGCGTCGATGTCCCCTGCCTGTGTCAGGCATTCGATAACTCGTTCGATACCGATGGCGAATCCGATCGCTGGCGTCGGCTTGCCGCCCAGCTGCTCGATCAGCGGGTCGTAGCGTCCACCGCCGCACAAGGTGCCCTGCGAACCGAGCTCGTCGGTGATCCATTCGAAGACGGTCAGGTTGTAGTAGTCAAGGCCGCGCACCAGCCGCGGATTCATTTTGAACTCGATACCGGCCGCTGCCAGCAGCGTTTGCAGTCCGTCAAAGTGGAGTCGCGATGCGTCGCCCAAATAGGCCGTGATCTGCGGCGCATCCGCCAGCAGCGCGGCCATCGCGGGATTCTTGCTGTCCAGGATGCGCAGCGGATTGGTGATCAGCCTGCGCTTGGAATCAGCGTCGAGCAGTTCGTTGCGTTGTTCGAAATACGTCACCAGATCGGCGCGATGACGCGCGCGCTCTTCGGCCTGACCGAGGCAATTGACTTCGAGCCGTGCGCTCTTGACACCGAGAATCTTCCACAGGCGCGCCAGCATCACGATCTGCTCGGCATCGATATCCGGCCCAGCCAACCCGAGCGCCTCGACATTGACCTGATGAAACTGCCGAAACCGTCCGCGCTGCGGGCGCTCATGTCGAAACAGAGGGCCCATGCACCACACCCGTTTCGGGCCGTCGTAAGTCAGGTTGTGCTCGATCGCCGCACGCACGGTACCCGCGGTGAACTCG
>JBGSWY010000418.1:0-2370 GCA_041751715.1 Burkholderiaceae bacterium | reverse complement strand
GCGGGCCGTGCGTCGCTCGCGTCCGGTGCACTCGTCACGATCGGCGCCGCAGCGCTCGGCGTTGCGCTCGGTGTGATCGCCGGCCTGGCTGGTCCGTTGCTCGACCGGCTGATCGTGCGTCTGATGGACGTCAGCCAGATCGTGCCGCGTTTTTTCCTGGCGCTACTCGCCAGCGCGTGGTTAGGCCCCGGTTGGTTGCAACTGGTCGTCATCCTGGCGTTGACCGGATGGGTGACGCTGGGGCGACTGGTACGCGCCGAAGCACGCTCTCTGCGCAACGCACCTTTTGTCGAGGCAGCGTTACTGCTCGGTGCGAGCCGCGCCTCGGTAGCGCTGCGCCACCTGACGCCGAACGTGCTGCCATTGGCGCTCTCACAACTTCCGTTGATTTTCGCCAGCGCATTGCTGATCGAGGCGGGGCTTGCGTTCCTCGGCGCGGGCGATCCGAACCGCCTGAGTTGGGGCATCTTGATTCAGGCCGGGCAGTCGCATGCGTTGCGCGGCTGGTGGCTCGCCGTGTTCCCCGGCCTTGCGCTGGCGCTGACGTGCGTCGGCCTCACGCTGCTCGCACTTGGTCGAGATGATGAATAGTTCTCTGCGCGAGTCACCGCTTTCACAGGACCGCGAATTGCTGTCATGTGGGGATCGAACGAATCATCGTTCTAATCCAATAGGAAACCCTGATGAATAAATCACTGAAGTTGAAAGCATCGGTTGCGCTGATGCTGCCGATTTTTGGTCTGGCGCTGGCGGCCCCCGCTTACGCCACCATGAAGGCCGCTCCCGCGATGAAGAGCGGGCAAATGCACAACGTCGCTGCGCGCAATATCCGCCTGAGCCAGTTGGTCGGCAAAGACGTGCGCAACGCGCAAGGCGAAGATCTGGGCGACATCAAGGATGTCATCGTCGACGTTAACAACGGCCGCGTGCACTACGTGGTGCTGTCGTTCGGCGGCTTTCTCGGCATGGGCAACAAGCTGTTCGCGTACCCGGTGCGCGCGTTCAGGTTGGCGGCCGACAAGGATGAGCTGGTGCTGAACGTCGCCAAGGAGCGGCTGAAAGACGCCCCCGGATTCGAGGCCGACCGGTATCCGGATTTTGAGGCCGCCGAGTATCGCGGGCGCGTGGACCGCTATTTCGGAAAATCGCTCGCGATCGAGCCGCGCCCGAACATGCGCCTGGTCCGAAGCGGCGAGTTGATCGGCAAGGACGTCAACGGCGCCGACGGCCGGGACCTGGGCGAGATCCAGGACGTCGTGCTGAACATGGCCAACGGCAGCGTGCGTTATGCGGTGCTCGAGTTCGATCAGAGCTGGAGCCTGAACGACAAGCTGTTCGCGTTTCCGCTGCGAGCGTTCAAGCAAGGCGGCCGCTGGAGCGATGACATGGTGCTGAACATCATCAAGGACACGCTGAACAACGTTCCGGGCTTCGACAAGAACACCTGGCCGGATCTGAACGACCAGAGATGGAACGCCGATGTCGACCGCTACCTTGTTTCGAGCACCGTTGTTGCGTTGCCGTCGACGACCAATGATGCAATGTGGAATCGGCTCGACAAGAACAGGGATGGCTGGTTGAGCGCCGATGAAGCGAAGGCCGACGCCGGCCTCGGCTCGAGCTGGAGCAAGCTCGATCGCGACAACAGAGGCAGAATCTCCCGCACCGAGTTCGACACCCGCTATCGTCGTTGATCCGGGTTGCCCTGAAGCGCTCGCCGTCGTTTTGCGGCGGGCGCTTTTTCTTTGAATGAGCGTGAACTGTGCGTGCGCGCGCGTACTCCATTTTCATTTACCGGCCGCGCATAGCGCCGGGAACATAACCTGCTCGTCCCGAAACATCGGCGGCGCGCTTTGCGTACCGGACCGACAACGAGGAGCAGCCGATGACAACTACAGCAGATATCGCAACGGTCCCGGGCTCGATCGATTGGAAGTCAGGCGTATGGGCCGGGCTCATTGCCGGTCTGGTATTTATGGCGCTGGAGATGATGCTGGTGCCGCTGCTGCAGGGCGGCAGCCCGTGGGGACCGCCGCGCATGATTGCGGCAATCGGCATGGGCAAGGAAGTGCTGCCGCCGCCGGCGACGTTTGATTTCGGGATCATCTTGGTCGCGATGCTGATTCACGTCGCACTCGCCATCGTGTACGGATTGATTCTGGCGCTGATCATCCACCGCTTGAGCATGGCAATGGCACTCGTTGCCGGCGCTGTCTTCGGCCTGCTTCTTTACGCGGTCAACTTCTACGGAATGACGGCCGTGTTTCCGTGGTTTGCGATGGCGCGCGGGTGGTTGAGCATCTTCGTGCATGTGATGTTCGGCGTGGTCGCCGCCTGGACCTACAAAGGGATGCAGCAGCGAAGAGTCGT
>JBGSWY010000417.1:0-7572 GCA_041751715.1 Burkholderiaceae bacterium | reverse complement strand
GACCGGCTATCCCCCCGAAGACTTGCTTCTGCGTCGCGCATTTTACGCAGCGAGCGATGCAGCGTTGCAGATGCTCACCGCGCAACTGCTTCAGTTTCCCGATCTCAGCGTGATCGTCGGCCATCCGCTGGCGCGCGAAGGAAACCGCTTCAATGCGGCGTCGCTGCTGCAGGGTGGTGTGGTGCTCGGCACTTACTGCAAGCACGACCTGCCCAACTACGACGTGTTCGACGAGCAACGGTATTTCACGCCGGACAATCGCCCGCTCGTGTTCGAATCCAACGGCACTGCATTCGGTATCAACATCTGCGAAGACACCTGGTTTTCGTACACGCCGGAATGCGCGAAGGCCGCCGGTGCGCAGGTGTTGTTGGTGCTCAATGGCTCACCGTTTAACCTGGGAAAACAGCAACAGCGCATCGACACACTGCGCGCCAACGTTTCGCGCTATCGAATGCCGGTCGTCTATGCCAATCTGGTCGGCGGCCAGGATGAGCTCGTGTTCGACGGCAGCTCGTTCGTGCTCGATGCCGACGGCAAGCTGGTCGCCAACGCGCCTTACTTCGAGGAAAGCGTGCTGCTGGTCGATTTCGTTGACGGCGTGCCGCAACCGGCACAAGTGATTCCTGAGCCGCGCGAAGAAGCGCTTGTCTATTCAGCACTCGTACTCGGTGTACGCGACTATCTTGGCAAGAACGGTTTTCCAGGCGCGATCATCGGGCTCTCCGGCGGCGTCGATTCGGCGCTGACCCTGGCGATCGCGGTCGATGCGCTGGGAGCAGAGCGGGTGCGCGCTGTGATGATGCCGTCACAGTTCACAGCGGCAATCAGCCTGCACGACGCATACGAGATGGCGCATGCCATGAACGTGCGCTACGACGTGCTGCCCATCAAGCCCGCCTTTAACGCGTTTCTCTCGACTCTCGCGCAGGAGTTTCGCGGGCTTCCCTGGGACACGACCGAAGAGAACCTTCAGGCGCGCATCCGCGGAACGTTGTTGATGGCGTTGTCGAACAAGTACGGCTCGATCGTGCTGACCACCGGCAACAAATCCGAAACCGCGGTCGGTTACTCGACCCTGTACGGCGATCTGGCCGGCGGCTTTGCAGTGATCAAGGACATCCTGAAGACGCTGGTATACCGGCTATGCCGCTACCGGAACTCGATCGCGCCGGTGATTCCGGAGCGCATTCTGACGCGCGCGCCCAGCGCGGAACTGAAAGCCGATCAGACCGATCAGGATTCACTGCCGCCTTACGAGACCCTCGACGAGATCATCGATCTCTATATGCAGCAGGGGCGGTCGATCACCGAGATTGTCGCCGCCGATCATGACGAAGCGACGGTCCGAAGGGTGGTGCGCATGATTCGGGTGTCGGAATACAAGCGGCGTCAGTCGCCGCTCGGAATCCGCGTCACTCACAGGGGGTTCGGACGCGACTGGCGCTATCCGATCACGAATCGTTTTCGCGAAGAAAGCGTGACCCTCTAGAATCGGACGAAAGCGCACCCGGAAGCCACCATGAAACAGATCACCGCGATTATCAAGCCGTTCAAGCTCGACGAAGTGCGCGAAGCGCTGGCCGATGTCGGTGTGACCGGACTGACGGTTACCGAGGTCAAGGGCTTCGGCCGGCAAAAGGGCCATACCGAGCTTTATCGTGGCGCCGAGTATGTGGTCGATTTTCTGCCGAAAGTGAAAGTCGAGGCAGTGGTACCCGCAGCTCTGGTGGAGCGCGCAATCGAGGCGATTACAAAGGCAGCGCGCACGGGGAAAATTGGGGATGGCAAGATCTTCGTGCGCTCGGTCGAGCAGGTGATTCGCATTCGCACTGGCGAAGAAGGCGAAGCGGCGGTATAGCGCC
The DNA here is from genome assembly GCA_041751715.1 of Burkholderiaceae bacterium. Classification (GTDB taxonomy): domain Bacteria; phylum Pseudomonadota; class Gammaproteobacteria; order Burkholderiales; family Burkholderiaceae_F; genus JACCZX01. Next base: position 5,707 of record JBGSWY010000417.1, on the reverse strand, counting down.
TTGTTTGTCATTCCCGCGCAAGCGGGAATCCAGCGGCTTCTGAAAGACTGGGTCCCCGCTTTCGCGGGGACGACAGCGAACCGTCAGGGACGATTCGCAGTCGGCTTCAGTAAAACAACCAGCGCGCCGCTGCCGCCCTCGGTGGTCCGCGCCTGGCAGAACGCGATCACATCCTCGCGCTGCGCGAGCCACACTTTCGTCTTTCCCTTCAGTACCGGCTGACGGCCCTTCGAGCCCAGGCCTTTGCCGTGCACGACTCGCACGCAGCGCAAGCCGCGCTTGCCTGCCTCCCGCATAAACCCAGCAAGCAACTCGCGCGCTTCGTCGGTACGGCACCCGTGCAAATCGATTTCGTCCTGGATCACCCATTCACCACGACGCAGCTTGCGCAGCACGTCGGCGCCGACGCCAGGGCGGCGAAACGATAGCTCGTCATCGGTATGCAACAGCGTGTCGATCTCAAACTCATCCGACACCGAGGCCACCAGCACAAGCTGATCGTCCTCACGCCGCTTGTGGGCAATCGGCGGGTGCGGAATGCGTTGATGTTCGACTCTCGCCTTGCCGTTGAGCGGAGTCACATCGCCAATCGCGTTACGAAACTCGTCCGCGGCCTTCAGCGCCTGCACTTCAACCGCACGACGATCCGCGGCAACCTGCTCGCGCTTGCGCGTTTCGCGAAGCAGCGTCTCGCGTAGCGCTTCGAGTTGCGCAAAGTGCTTGAATTCGTCGGTCATACACCGCGATCACTACGCCGTGAGCGCTTCCGGGGCAGGAGCAACCACTTCTAGGTTCTCCAGATACTTCTGCGCGTCGAGCGCGGCCATGCAGCCGGTGCCGGCGCTGGTGATCGCCTGCCGATACACGTGATCCTGCACGTCGCCGGCCGCGAAAACTCCGGCGACGCTGGTAGCAGTGGCCATGCCGGCAAGGCCGGTCTTGGTGATGATGTAGCCGTTCACCATCTCCAGCTGGCCGGCGAAAATTTCGGTGTTCGGCCGGTGCCCGATCGCAATGAACACACCCTGCAGCGCAATCTTCTCGGTGGCGCCGCTCTGCGTGTTCTTGATTCGCACCGCATTGACGCCCGAATCGTCACCCAGCACCTCGTCGAGGACGTTGAAGGTCTTCATCTCGACCTTGCCTTCCTTCACTTTCTGCATCAGGTGATCGACGTTGATCGGCTCGGCACGAAACTTGTCGCGCCGATGAATCAGCGTCACCTTTTTCGCGATGTTGGTCAGATAAAGCGCTTCTTCGACCGCAGTGTTGCCGCCGCCCACCACTGCAACATCCTGGTTCTTGTAGAAGAAACCGTCGCATGTGGCGCAACCTGATACGCCCTTGCCCATGAACGCCTGCTCCGATGGCAGCCCCAGATACATCGCGCTGGCGCCGGTGGCGATGATCAACGCGTCGCAGGTGTACTCGCCGGAATCGCCGATCAGGCGCAACGGCCGTTCATCCAGCTTCGCCGTGTGGATGTGATCGAAGATCACTTCGGTGTTGAAGCGCTCCGCGTGTGCGAGAAAGCGCGTCATCAGTTCCGGGCCTTGCACGCCCTGCGCATCGGCCGGCCAGTTGTCGACGTCGGTGGTCGTCATTAGCTGTCCGCCCTGCGCGAGGCCGGTGACGAGCACGGGTTTTAAATTGGCGCGCGCGGCGTACACAGCTGCCGTGTAGCCCGCCGGACCGGAGCCCAGGATAAGTACACGCGCATGCTTGGAGGTCGTCATATCGCTCCGTTCATTGCCTTTGCTTGTTACTGCTTGATCGAGGCGATTATATGGGGCCGAATTGCTGGAACACGACGGCGCCCGGGGACGAATCGCCGGCTACTCGTCGCCCGTCGTTTTCGGCTTGCGTTGTTTCGCAGCGAGCCGAAAGCTGATGGCGCGCCGGCGAGCCGCTGCGAAGTATTCCTGATCGGTCATGCGGGAATCCCCGCGCTCGCGCAAGGCGCGCATCGCCGGCGCGTAAACAGCCAGCCCGGCGCCGAGTCCGCCAATGATCAGCAAGGCGGTCTTCATTCACCTACATCGTCATCGTCACGATACCCCGGCGGTGCCTTGTTGACCGTATAAACAGCACCGGCGACGCCTACCGCAACCACACCAGCCAGAAAAACGAGAATCATCGGGCCCACGGTTCACTCCACGAGTTGGAACCGGAAACTTTAGTGCGTCCTAGCGGGTGTTAAAGGCGTTTGAAGCGCCCGATTTACTCGGTGTTTTGGCGTAACGAGACGATCAAACGGCCAATCGGTTCTACATCTGCCGAAACAAGTGCGTGTAGCTGTCGGAAACCAGCAGTGTTTCGACGCGCGTCTTCAGCTTCACCATCATTCGTCCGCGAAAGTCGCGTGCGACACCGGCGATCGACGCTGCATTGACCAACGTCGAACGATGAATCTGCCAGAACTGATTCGGATCGAGCTCCTCGACCAGCTCCTTCAGCGGTTTGCGTATCAGCGCTTCGCCCTCGCCGGTGACCACGCGTGTGTATTTGTTGTCGGCCTGGAAGTAGGCGATTTCATCGACGGTGATCAGCTTCAGATTCTGCCCGACGGATGCATTGATCCAACGCAGATACTGCGCAGTCGCGGTCGGTGGGCCAGAGCCGGACCCGAGCTGCGTTAGCGTCGGCTCGAGGCGTGCCGGCGGTGTCCCCAACCGCTGCTTGAGACGTGAGACGGCTGTGAACAGGCGCGCGGCAGAAATCGGCTTCAGCACGTAGTCCACCGCGCCTTGATCAAAAGCGGCCACCGCATGCTGATCGTAGGCGGTGACGAACACCACGTGGCATCGCCCGCTGGCCTGGCGCGCGACCTCGAGCCCGGTGGCGCCCGGCATCTGGATGTCGAGGAACAGCACGTCGGGCAGATGCTCGTCGAGCAGCCGCAACGCCTGCACACCGTCGGACGCCTCGCCGACGATCGCAAGATCGGGCCAAAGCTCGTGCAGTTGTTCGACCAGTTGATGGCGCAACGTCGCTTCGTCCTCGGCGACGATCGCGGTGGCGGTGGTCATTTCTTCGTGGAGTCTGCCGCCGGAACACGCATCGTGATCTGCGTGATATCGCTGATTTCCTGGCAGTCGAGCGACGCAGATGCGCCGAACAACCCGGTCAGTCGCTCGCGTACGCGCGCCAGCTCGGGATCGTCATCGCAATAGTCGGGCAAGGCGAACCGCAGCACGATGACGATCTGGTGCTGGATGCGGTTGATGCCGATCTTGATCGAGTCCGGCAGTACGCCGGATGGGTGGCGCACGGCTCGTTGCAGCAATGGGAGCAACAGCATCGGATAAAAGCGCGCATCACGGCAATCGTCGGGCAGCGTGACAGACAGCGCGGGGCGCCCGCCGTGCAGCGATGTGACGACCGCCAGGTAAGCCTGCACCAGCTCGATCTCCGCATCGATCGTGGAACCGGGCTCGCGCAGGCGCGGCAGCGCGACGCGCAAGTAGGTGATCAGGCGATCCAGATCGTCGGCGGCCCGAGATGCATCCTGCCGGTAAAGGGTTTCGATATCGACCAGCGAATCGAACAGGAACTGCGGCTCCACCTGCGCCTGCATGGCGGTCAAGCGCGATTCGAGTACTTCACGCGCGATCGCGGCCTGCTCGCGTTGGGCTGATTGCACGGCCCGCTGCGTGGACGAGCGCCGCCGCATCGTTTCGGAGGCAGCGACGAACAGAAATGCGAACACGGAAAGTTGAAACGTAGTGCTTACAAACACCAGCCATTCGGGCGGCGGCGCTTTCTTTCTATCCATCACCGACAGCCACGCCTCATGCAAGCCGACCGCGTGCGCAACCGGCATCAGCATCGCAGCCGTCAGCGCTGCACTGATGACGATGGCAGCCAGAAGCCCCCAGCGCCGCGTGCGAGCACCGGCATCGGATTCGACCGCAATCATCCAGCCGATCAATGCGAAGCTGAAAAGCACCAGCGCGGACAACGCGTTGAACGTGATGATCACGGAAACGCCGGGCCGGCCGATCTTCTCGACCAGATACGCGAAGTCCGCCACCGTCATTGCCAGCGTTGCCAGCAACACCGCGAGCCCATGTCGCCACGTCAATTGCAGGTAGATGCGCTGCCAGATTTGGGGCAACGGCGTGGCAACGGCGTGTTGCCGGTGCGTCAGAACCGCATTCATGGCACGCTTTCCGAAACCAGTTCCAGCGGCAGGCGTATCGATGCCGTCACACCGCGCGGGCTGCCGGCCGCAAGTTCTAACCCGGCGCGGGCTCCATATAAAGCGGCGAGCCGTGATCGGGTATTCGCCAGACCAACTCCAACCCCCGCGCTGCCCGAGAACCCGGCGCCATCGTCGCGCACTTCAACCACCAGATCGTCACCGTCACGAGAGGCGCTGATATCGATGCGGCCGCCCTCCGGTAACGGCGCAAGACCGTGCTTGATCGCGTTTTCAACCAGCGTCGGCAGCACCATCGGGGGCACGCGCGCATCCCCCAGCGACGCTGCATGATCGATCGAGAAGTCCAGGCGTTCGCGCATCCGCATCTTCAAAATGGTCAGGAATGATCGCGCCAGCTCGAACTCACGCGCGACAGTCGAACCGGACTGGCGCATCGAAGGCAACGCTGCCCGCAGATAATTAATCAGGCTGGACAGCATCTCGCGGCCCTGGGTCGGGACCGTCTCGTACAGGCGTTTGACATTGGCGAGCGTGTTGAAAAGAAAATGCGGCTCGATCTGCGCTTGCAGGGCAGAGAGGCGCGCCTCGACCATCTGCGCCTGCAGCGCCTGCCGACGGCATTCGCTATCGGCCAGCCGCGCTCGTGCTTCTTCATCTTCGCGCGTCGCGTTGAACAGCCAATAGGCGAGGGCGCCGACGGCGGTCCACAGGGTGAAGGTAGACACCAAGAATCCGGGATGCTCGCGCAGCCGCTCGACCACCGGGAATCCGGCAACGACAAGCCGCGCCGGCACGCTGATCATCGCTGCGATCCCGCACGCGACGACGCCCAGGATCAGTGCGTGCGACGTTGTCAGCTGCCTGCTCGCGGCATACGCCTCGGCTAATGCAATTGCCATCAGCAGCAACATGCCGGTGATCAACGTCTGCCGCAATGAGCGCATCAGCATGAAGGCCCACTCGTCGAGCGGTTCGTAATACAACGACATGATGAAGCGACCGAACAGCAGCAACAGGCAGAAATAGAAGACGATCGCGATCGACTTCAGGTTCCACACGCGAGTGAAGGCTGCGCGCGCGGCCAATCCCGGCGCGCCGGGGGTCAGGAACCGAAGTGGGGTGGCCATCGGGCGGATTCTGCGCGACTGGAGGAACTGCCGCAATCCAGGCCGACGAAGCATGGGCCTGGCGGCGCGAAACCCGGATAGTGCCGACGAATTTGCAGGTGTTTCGCAGGCGCACCCGCGAGCGGTGCTTTTATACTCGCCGCATGGCAGCAAGGGGAAGGACGAGCAGCAGCGCGCAGCGTGCGGCCGATGGGGTCTGGGTGCGCTCAAGCGGCGTGGCGCCCGTGGCGGAAGGCAACGGTCGCCTCACGCGCCTGCTGGCCGAAGCGGGATGGATCGTCGGTGCTGTCGCCGCGATCGCCCTGTTTGCCGTGCTCGCCAGCTTCAGCGGCAATGACCCCGCGTTCTCGCACACGGCGAGCGCCGTCGGGTTGGAAAACATCGGCGGCCGTTTCGGCGCCTGGGTCGCCGATAT
>JBGSWY010000416.1:0-3321 GCA_041751715.1 Burkholderiaceae bacterium | reverse complement strand
GGCTGGCGCGGCAACCGGCCCGCCCGCAGCAGGCGCTTGCGCAGCAGCTGGCGCAACCACCGGCCCCGGCTTCGCCAACTCCATGTAGTCCTTCAACATGCTCACGCCATACAGCGGCTTGAACACGCCTTGATGGCACGTCGCGCAATTGACCTTCGGAACATCGCCGGTTGGGCCTAGGTGATCTTTCGGGAAGACCGATTGAAGCGACTGCAGATAGGTCGCGTTCACGTCGCGCACCATGCGGATGCCGCTGTACGCGGTGGCGCGTTGCGGCGTGCTCAACTCCCACGGGGCGAACGAGCGTGTGTTGTGGCAATACGTGCAGTTGACGCCAAGCCCTTGCGACATATGCATCATCAGGCCGTAGGTCCACTCGGTGTGCTGAATGCTCGCCTTGCTCGAACCGACGTCGTTCGGCAATGCTGCGGTGCCGGCGACGCGGATGTTGCCTTCGCGTTGCAGGAACGTGCTGAACGGATCGTTCGGCAGCGACGTCAATCCGACCATCGCGGACGGTTCGTTCTGGCCGTAGCGCCAGCCCGTCATCCCCGTCGGCGCAGTGCCGTTCGCACCGGCGTGCCAGACGTTGGCGGGCTCGGGCAGGCCGCGGTGGCACGTGTAGCAGGTGACGCCGGTTGTGCCGACGTGGCTCGTCCACGTGGAGTTGATGTGCCGCGTCATCTCGAACATGCGGCGCGAAACGATTTTGGTGTAGATGTTGTCGGCCGCGAGATCTCCCGGCACGTGGCAATAGTTGCAGCCTTGCTCGGGCGAGACCCACTGCGTCACTGCGACCATCAAGCGCGTGAAGGTGCCGACGTCGAGATCGGTCAACACCTGCACGTTCTTGTACACATCTTTCGCCAGCGGGCCGCCGGTTGGGATGGGAGGAATCGGCGCGGGCACGACGTTGGTCACTTCCTTCGCCGCCGTTGCGCGCGGATTGGTGACTTGAACCATGCCGGTGCCGCGGTAGCCGCGCTGCACGCTGTCGACGGGCGGGTGCTCGCCGCACGCGGCGACGAGCGAGACGACTACGCCGAGCGCAACTGCGTGGGCCGACTTTGAAACCCCTTGGCAATCCCAATTCATCGCGTTACTCCCGGAAGCAATGCCGGATCAAGCGTAGGCGGAAATACTTGCGGATACATCGGTGCCACACCGTGCTTCACGGCCCACAGATACCAGTTGTCGACGACGGTGCCCGTCAGCAGGATGCCGATGCCGCCGGTGAGCGGAACCAGCACGGCAAACCACCATGCCCAGCGGTGAATCGATTCGAACGTGGCGTTGAAGCCCATCGTCCAGCGCCAGAACAATGCACCGCGCTCGGCGGCGGTGCCGCGATCGACGATCTGTTCGATCTCGCGCTCGCCGCCGAAGCGGCTCACCGCCAGGATCGTCGCGCCGTGCATTGCAAACAGCAGCGTCGAGCCGTACAGGAACGCGATCGACAGCGCGTGAAACGGGTTGTAAAACAGATTGCCGTAGCGAATAGAGAACGCCGCGGTCCAGTCGAGATGCGGAAAGATGCCGAACGGCACAGCCTGACTGAAGTCGCCCATCAACACCGGGCGGATGAAGCCGAGCACCAGATACAGCCAGATCGCAGCAGCGAATGCCCACGCGACGTGCGTGCCCATGCCGAGCTCGCGTGCGCGGCGATACGTGCGCACCCACCACAGCAGGATCGACGTCGTCAAAAAGAATCCCGCCATCAACCACCATCCGCCTTCGGCGAGCGGCGGCAGCGAGAGTCCATAGCCCGGCGGTGGAGGCTCGAGCGCGAGCCACGGCAATTGGCGCACGAACTGAATCGGGTCCCACCCGACCGAGGCGAACATGTTGAGGCCAATGATTTCGAACGCGATGAAGAAGCAGATCACTGACGCGAGTCCGGTGAAGCCCAAGTAGACAGGGCCGATCTGCGCATCGCCGAACTTGCCGAGCCAGTAGGCAAACGATGTTCGCTTGCCGCGCGACCACGGACCCGCACCGCGCCCGAAGGGCACCCCGGCGTGCGGCGCCGAGCGCACCTGGATCTGCGTGAAAATGTTTTGGTACTCAGCCGCCATAGCGTTCTCCCGCGTTCCTATTCATTCGTCTGCTACGACCACACCGGAAGTGCGAGCCACCAGTTCCACCACTCGGGCCAGCCGCGTGTCCAGAATGGCCCGCTGATGATGATGCACACCGCGCTGAAGAACGCTGCCGAGAGCGCCAGGAACAATCCGAGTCGATGAATGCCGAGCGTGCCGATCGAGTAGCCGATGAAGTCGCGGAAGTACGCGTTCTCGTGCTCGGCGGTTTTCACCGGCTCGCCTTTTTTAGGATTCGTTGCTGACAGCACCAGCGCGCCGTGCAGCGACAAGGCAAGTGTGGTGGTAAAGAACAGCGACACGGCGATCATGTGCGCCGGGTTGTAGTGAAAGTGCAGGTACTGGTAGCCGACGTTCGACACCCAATCCAGGTGACTGAAGATGCCGTACGGAAAACCGTGGCCCCATGCGCCAAGCAGCATGGGGCGGATCACGACCAGCGAGAAGTACGCAAAGATCGCGAAGCCGAATGCAAATGGAATATGCAGGCCCATGCCGAGCTTGCGTGCGATCTCGACCTGCCGCAGCGCCCACGAGACGAACGCGCCGAGCGCGCAGATGGTGATGATCTGCCACAGCCCGCCTTCGGTCAGCGGCGCGAGCGAGAGCCCGTAACTGAGGTCGGGCGGCGCGATGCTGATTTGCCAGATGTTCCATGTCGGTCCCAATGCGGCGCCATAAACGATCAGCGCGGTTCCGAGAACCGAGAAGAAAATTGTCGTCACACCGAAGAAGCCCACATAGAACGGGCCGACCCAGAAGTCGAACAGATCGCCGCCGATCAAAGTTCCACCCCGGATGCGGTACTTCTTCTCAAAGCTGAGCATGGCCATCGCACTCTCCACACAAAACTGCTTGAGTAGCCGGGGCCGAAAGCCGACCCCGGCCGCTGCAAGTACTGCCTGAGCTCTACTTAGTAACAGGCGCGGTCATAGGCGCTGATGGAACCGGCGCCATTTGCGAACCCATGGCGCGCGTTCTGGCGCCGCCGTCGATCCAGTTGAAGCGCGGGCTGCTGAGCAAGATGAAGTGAATCAACAGTGCCAACGCAAACAGGAATACGAACAACGCGACCAAAGTACGGCGCGGATCAAATAACAGCCAAAGTCTCCACATCTCTTAATCTCCTAGCTAAGGTGCGACATCAAGGTGTAAACGGCCGCCTTTACGCCGCCGATCAGTGACGCATCGCCCTCCGCCCCTGGGAACCAGAGGCGCC
>JBGSWY010000415.1:0-5329 GCA_041751715.1 Burkholderiaceae bacterium | reverse complement strand
TTGTTCAAACGCGTAACGCAGCATCAGGAACTTGGCTTCCGTATTGACGAACGTCCTTTGCCACGAAGCGGAGATCCACGTGTGGCCGATCTCCAGCTTTCTGTTCTGGCGGTCGATCTTCCAGAAACGGGTCGAGCCGATGACCCGCCTGGGCTCGATGATTTCGGTCACGAACGGCATCACAGTTCCGGCCGCCTGCCCTTCGAGCGCGCTGCGAATGTAGGCGTCCACGGTCTCGGCCGAAGGCACGATCGAAACCAGCAAGTTCCACAGCTCACCGTCGGCGGCGGCTTCCACCAGCGCGGCACCATCAGACACCAGCAAGGGCCGAAGCAGAATTCTTGGACCCACGAGCGGTTCCATCGGTTTACAGCAGTTCTTCCTGTCGCACTCGGATCACCGGAGCCAGCACCGTCGGCAATGCTTCGATGCGCGCGATCGCCGCGTTGACATCACGCTCCAGCGCATCGTGCGTCAGCATGATGATGTCGGTCTGGTTCTCGCCCTCCGAGGGCTCGCGCTGGAACAACGCGTCGATCGAGATGCTCCCTTCGGCGAGGTTGCGCGTGATATCGGCCAGCACTCCGGGTTGATCGGCGACGCGCATGCGGAAATAGTATGACGTTACGGTGTCTTCGACGCTGAGCCACGGCAGCGCGGCGACCGCGTCCGGTTGAAATGCCAGATGGGGGACATGATTCTCCGGGTCGGCGGTATGCAGACGCGTGACATCGACCAGATCGGCAACGACGGCCGACGCGGTCGGCTCGGCGCCGGCGCCCTGCCCGTAGTAAAGAGTAGTGCCGACGGCGTCGCCCTTGATCAGAATCGCGTTCATCGCGCCCTCAACATTGGCAATCAATCGTTGCAGCGGTACAAGGGTCGGATGAACCCGCAGCTCGATACCTTTCGCAGTGCGCTTGGTGATGCCGAGCAGCTTGATGCGATACCCCAGCTGCTCCGCATACTTGATGTCTTCCTTCGCCAGATGCGAAATACCTTCGGTGTAGGCCGCCTCGATATTGATCGGCACGCCGAACGCGATCGACGACAGGATCGCCAGCTTGTGAGCGGCATCGATACCCTCGACATCGAAGGACGGATCGGCCTCCGCGTAGCCGAGGCGCTGCGCCTGCTTGAGCGCCGTTTCAAAAGTGACACCCCGCGAGCGCATCTCGGACAGGATGAAGTTACTGGTGCCATTGATGATGCCGGCAATCCATTCGATGCGATTCGCAGTCAAGCCTTCGCGCAGCGCCTTGATGATCGGTATTCCACCGCCTACCGCAGCCTCGAAGGCGAGCATCACGCCCCTGGAGCGCGCCGCTTCGAACAGTTCATTGCCGTGCTTCGCGAGCAGCGCCTTATTGGCGGTGACGACATGCTTGCCACGCGATATCGCTTCCAGCGCGAGCGAGCGCGCCGGCTCGTAGCCGCCCATCAGCTCGACGACGATATCGATATCCGGGTTGCGAACGATGTCATAGCAACTCGTGGAGACCGCGACCTGCGCGCCGACGATAGCCCGTGCTTTCTCGACATTACGCACGGCGATCGCGACGATCTCTATGCCACGACCGGCGCGACGCGCGATCTCGTTCTGATTGCGTTGCAGAACTTCGTAGGTGCCGCGCCCGACGGTGCCGAGACCCAGCAACCCCACCTTGATGGGGACCATATTCAGCAGCGCCAGCGCGGGCGCGGCGGCAACGGATGTTTATGCAACTGCGCGCTCCGGCTTGAGCCAGCCGTCCTTGCGGAACATCTCCTTGATGCCGCGCACCGCCTGCCGAATCCGGTGCTCGTTCTCGATCAGCGCAAACCGCACGTGCGAATCGCCGTAATCTCCGAACCCGATGCCGGGCGAGATCGCGACCTTCGCATCGGCCAGCACCTTCTTCGCAAATTCGAGCGAGCCCATCGACTGGTACGGCGGCGGGATTTCGGCCCAGATGTACATCGACGCTTTCGGCACCTCGACCATCCAGCCGGCTTCATGCAGCCCGCGCACCAGCACATCGCGGCGGCGCTGATACTCGCGGCGAATATCTCCGACGCATTGCTGCGGCCCTTCAAGCGCCGCGATCGATGCCACCTGGATGGGCGTGAACGTGCCGTAATCGTGATAGCTCTTGATGCGCGACAGCGCTGACACCAGATCCTTGTTGCCGACCATGAAGCCGATGCGCCAGCCGGCCATGTTGTAGCTCTTGCTCATCGTGAAGAATTCGACCGCGACTTCGCGCGCGTTCGGGACCTGCATGATCGACGGCGCGCGATTGTTGGCGTACGTGCCGTCGAACGTGATGTCGGCATAGGCAAGATCGTGCACGACGTAGATGCCGTATTGCCGCGCCAGCGTGATCACGCGCTGGAAGAAATCCAGCTCGACGCACTGCGCGGTTGGATTGCTGGGAAAACCGAGGATCATCATCTTCGGCTTCGGCAGCGATTCGCGGATCGCCCGCTCGAGCTCGGCGAAGAAATCGACACGCCCGTCCATGCGCACCGAACGGATATCCGCGCCCGCGATGATTGCGCCGTAAATGTGAATCGGATAACTCGGGTTCGGTACCAGCACCGTGTCGCCGCGATCCAGCGTCGCGAGCATCAGATGCGCCAGGCCTTCCTTCGAGCCGATGGTGACGATCGCTTCGGAATCCGGATCGAACTCGACGCCGTAACGCGTCTCGTACCAGCTCGCAATCGCGCGCCGCAGCCGGGGAATGCCGCGGGATACCGAATAGCCGTGCGTGTCCTGCCGCTGCACCGCCTCGACCAGCTTGTCGACGATGTGGCGCGGCGTTGGTCCGTCGGGGTTGCCCATGCTCATGTCGATGATGTCTTCGCCGCGCCGGCGCGCGGCCATCTTCAGCTCGCCGGTAATGTTGAAGACATACGGCGGCAAACGCTTGATGCGCGAAAAGTCGACCATGACGAGTGTGTGGGTTGACGCGGCTTTACGCGTCGGATGCATCGAAATGCGTGCCTATAATGTACTCGAACACCTGCTCGAATTTCCCTTGAGGTCATTGAGTTTATTGAGGTTTCAGGCGACTTGAAGCTGCACGCTGATACACCGACCCAGCAGAACACCGTCACTGCATACGGTCCGGGCTTCGTCGAGATCAACAGGGTTCGCCACACGACGAACGTGCTCGTAACGCCAGATCGCGTCGAACTGTGGCCCGTTGCAAGCTTTGAAACGCTCAAACCCAGCGACTTCGAGGGCTTGCGTGACCTGGGCAGCGAAGTCGTGCTGCTCGGAACCGGCTCCCGCCAGCGCTTTCCGCATCCACGGTTGACGCGCCCGCTGGCCGACGCGCGCATCGGTCTTGAGGTGATGGACACGCAGGCCGCTTGTCGCACCTACAACATATTGATGGCCGAAAGCCGCAAGGTGGCGGCCGCCTTGCTGGTCGATGACCGAGAAACCGATGACGCTCGCGCTTGACAGCCAAGTACCCGATTTCACGGCCGCCGCGACCGGCGGTGACTTCACACTGTCCGGGCAGCGAGGCAAGACCGTCGTGCTTTACTTTTATCCGAAGGACAACACGCCGGGCTGCACGACTGAAGGCTCGAGTTTCGCTGCTGCCAACGCGCTGTTTGCGCAAGCGAATGCAGTAGTGGCCGGCGTATCGCGCGACAGTCTGAAATCGCACGAAGGCTTCAAAGCCAGGATGAAATTCCCGTTCGAGCTGATTTCAGACCCCGACGAAACACTGTGCGAGCTGTTCGGCGTGATGAAGATGAAGAACATGTACGGCCGGCAGGTACGCGGTGTCGAGCGCAGCACCTTCGTCATCGACAACGCCGGAAAGCTGCGCAAGGAATGGCGTGGCGTAAAAGTACCGAACCACGTTGATCAGGTCCTGACCTTCGTGCAATCGCTCGCCTGATGTTCGACCACCCTTGACGGATCTATCGCCCTGCTGATGCCATTACCGAAAGCACCGATCAAGCCCGCCACGATTCTTGCGGCACTTCCGTCCGAACTTGTGAACGAGCTGGCGAGCGCGGAGCGCGCGCGCCCAGCGGCCCTGCCCGTTGTGCGTGCCCCGGAGGCGCCTCACTCCCAGCCAGCTCGCGCTACGCCGGCGGCGCGCCTGAAGGTTGTCGAATCCGCGCCGCATCCCGTGAAAAGCGCGGTCAGAAAACCGCGCTCTAGCGGCGTGCCGCGGCTTTTCGTGGTCGACACCAACGTGCTGCTGCACGATCCGACGAGCCTGTTCCGGTTCGAGGAACACGATGTGTTCCTGCCCATGATGACGCTGGAGGAACTTGACTCGAACAAGAAGGGAATGTCCGAGGTCGCGCGCAGTGCGCGTCAGGTGTCGCGCACGCTTGATTCGCTGGTGGCGGCGGTCAAGACTCCGATCGAGGAAGGTATTCCGCTGTCCGCGCTCGGTAACCGGGACGCCTCCGGCCGCCTGATCTTTCAGACCCAGGCGCTGATGGCCGCGCTGCCGGCGAGCCTGCCTGCCGGAAAAGCGGATAACCAGATTCTCGGCGTGGTTCGTGCGCTGAAGGACTTGCACACGACACGCGATGTTGTGCTGGTGTCCAAAGACATCAACATGCGCGTCAAGGCGCGCGTGCTTGGGCTACCGGCCGAGGACTACACCAACGACAAGGTACTGGAAGACACCGATCTGCTCTACACGGGAGTGCAGCAGCTGCCGGCCAGCTTCTGGGACAAGAACGGCAAGGGCATGGAGTCGTGGCAGCACGGCGGCTTCACTTATTACAGAATCAACGGCCCGATCGTGGCGGGGTTGCTTGTCAATCAGTTCGTCTATCTTGAGAACGGCACCAACTTCTATGCGCAGGTGCGGGAGATCCGCGGCAAGTCAGCGGTACTGCGCGTGCTGCGCGACTACACGCACGCCAAGAATGCCGTGTGGGGAGTCACCGCGCGCAATCGCGAGCAGAGTTTCGCACTGAATCTGCTGATGGATCCCGACTGCGATTTCGTCACGATGATCGGGCAGGCCGGCACCGGCAAGACGCTGCTGACGCTGGCTGCCGGCCTGTCGCAGACACTGGAAACCAAGCGCTTTTCCGAGATCATCGTCACGCGCGCCACGGTACCGGTCGGCGATGACATCGGTTTTTTGCCGGGCACCGAAGAAGAAAAGATGGCGCCGTGGATGGGCGCGCTCGAAGACAATCTGGAAGTGCTGAACAAGACCGACGACAGTGCGGGCGAATGGGGCCGTGCGGCGACCAACGACCTGATTCGCACGCGCATCCGCATCAAGTCACTGAACTTCATGCGCGGTCGCACGTTCATCAGCAAGTTTCTGATCATCGACGAAGCGCAGAA
>JBGSWY010000414.1:0-3375 GCA_041751715.1 Burkholderiaceae bacterium | reverse complement strand
CGCCGTCGGATAACCGCCTGACCACGGCCCGTGGTGCATCGAGCGAGACTTTCGCGAGTGTGACGACGCGGCGCGCGAAATCAACCTCGCCGCCTTCGACCGAGAGCCGGGCGATGTTTAGCGTCGCGCCTGCGGCGGTCGGGCCGCGCACGCTGAGGCCGGTTCCCACGATGGCCAGTTCGCGCAATGCGAGTTGCAGACCGGATTCGCTCTGAGCGAGGTCCAGTACGCCACTGACATCGCTGCTGCCGTCAACCTGGGCGTCGATCAGGTTCGCAAGGTAACGTGCAGCTGCGCGCAGCTTCACATCTTTTGCTGCGTATTTGAGGCGGCCCGCCACCGGGGCAATGCCAAGCTCGCCGTTCAGTGAAGCCGAACCGCTGTCTTTGAGATCGGCTGTGATGCTGATGTTGCCGCGCGTATTCGGTTCGTTACTCAGACCGCTCGCTTCACCGGCGATGTTCAGCAGCTCCTGTTCAAAGCGTACGGTTTCATCGACGAACTGGACGCGCCCGCCACTCCATACCGCGCGCTTCAGCGCCAACGACCAAGGCGTCGCTGGCTTCGCCGGAGCCACCTTTTTGCCTTCCGCGGGCGCGCTGCCAAGCGCCTGGCCCGCGAAGCGGATCCAGTTCAGTTCGCCGGCGGCGCTCCGAGCGACCGCCACATCAGGGCTATCCACCTGAACGTTTCCGATGACCGCGCGACGCGCGAACGGATCGAGCTGATCGACCGTCACTCTCAGCGCCTTGAAACTCATCAGGCGCCCGCGGGCGAGCTTCTCAGCCAGCTCGAATCCATTGACGGCGATGACGCCCGAGATCAATGTCTGCGCAGGCTGCGCTTGTTGCTTCGCGCCAGCCGGGGTCGCACGCCGAAATGCAATGCGAAGGTCGGTATCCAGAGTGCCGCTGCGGACATCGAGACCCAGGCGGACCGGAGAAAAAGACAGATACTTCGCGATGTCGAGCGCGGAGATTTTCAGATCGATCGACGATTCAAGCGTCTCGTGAAACGGCCGCGTTTCGCCTTTCAGCTCGAGCGGCGAGCCATTGAGTCGAGCCGAGAAGGCCGGCACTACCCTGACCTCGGCATCGACCGGCAGATTCGAGATGAATGGAATGCCGATCGCGATATCGGTTACGGCATGTTTTCGGTTGCCGACGCGGTCGTCGAACTGAAGGCTGCTGTTTACCACTTCGATGTTCTGCAACGCAAAGCGCGCCGGCTCGCCTTCGCGGGGCGGCTTCGCACGCTGAAGCTCGAGGATGTCGTCAAAGTTGAAGCGCTGTGCCTCGAGCCGCACGATATTGAGGGTGAGTCCGTCGATCGAGATTGCCTCGATGACGGGCGCCAGCCGCAGCACTGAAGCAATCGATGCGTTGATCGTTGTCTGCCGCACCGTCATCAGCGGCGATGCTTCTCCCGGGAGCCCGTCGACCGCCAGTCCATTGACGGTCACGCGCAACGTGTACGGGTTGGCGCTTATCGACTCGACCCGCACGGTGCGGCCAAGTTCGCGCGAGGCGACGGTCTCGAGACCCCAGCGTGCGGCCGCAGGGATCGCGAGGTAGCCGACTACACCGACGAGCGCAACGATCGACACGACGGCGATCGCGGCGATGTGCAATCGGTTTCTGGCCTTGCCCACGTCGGTCCCTACTTCATCAGCAACGGCAACAACTCCGGCGGCGAATGAATGACATCATCCGCGCCCCACTGTTGATACGGTACCTCTTTGCCGAGGTAGCCGTAGCTTGCGACGACGGTACGCATCCCGGCGGCGCGGCCGGCGTCGATGTCGCGCCGGTCGTCGCCGACATAGATGGCAGCCGGCGCGTCAACGCCTGCCGCAGCCAGCGCGTGCAAAAGCGGTGCCGGATGTGGCTTCGAAAACGGTGTCGTGTCGCCGCTGACCGCGCACGTCGCGCGTTCCGACAAACGCAGCGCCCGGACCAGCGGCAGCGTGAAGCGCGCCAGCTTGTTGGTCACGATCCCCCATTTAATGCCGCGCCGCTCCAGATGCTGCAGAGTCTCGTCCATGCCTGGAAACAAGGCAGAGTCCACGCACAACGCGGCCTCGTATTCGCGCAGAAACTCCTGCCGCAGCGACTCGTAGCGCTGATCGGCCGGTGTCACATTGAATGCGCGCCCGACCATTCCGCGCGCACCATGCGATACGTACGGGCGCAGCTCTGCGATGGGCAACGGCTCGATGCCGCGCGCCACGCGCATGCGGTTCGCGGCGGCAGCCAGATCGGGCGCGGTGTCGGCCAGGGTGCCGTCCAGATCGAGCAGCACCAATTTGATGTCATTGCGGCGCTCTTTTGGGCCGCCCCCGGTCGCTGAGCCCGCCCCCCGGCCGGGCACGCTATGAACTAAAGAAGGCCCGCCGCTCATTGCTAGGCCGGCTTGCGGCACGCCATCAGATAGTTGACGTCGGTGTCGCTCGCCAGCGTCGCAATTTTCGTGAACGGGTTGTAGTGCATGCCCGTCACATCGTGCAGTTCCAGCCCGGCCGCCCGTGCGTAGCCGGCGAGTTCGCTCGGCTTGATGAACTTCGCGTACTCGTGCGTGCCGCGCGGTAACAAACCGAGGACATATTCCGCGCCGACGATGGCCAACGCAAATGCCTTCGCGTTGCGATTGATCGTCGAGAAAAACACCCAGCCGCCCGGCCCGGCCAATGTTGCGCACGCCTGCACCGTTTGCTCGGGTTCAGGAACGTGCTCGAGCATCTCCATGCAGGTCACGACATCGAAACTGGCGGGCTGTTCGGCGGCCAGTGTCTCGGCCGCGCATTCGCGATACTCGACCCGCGCACCCGATTCGAGTGCATGCAGCCGCGCGACCGCCAGGGGCTTGTCTGCCAGATCGATGCCGATGACGAACCCACTTTTCTGCGCCATCGCTTCCGTTAACACGCCGCCGCCGCAACCGACATCGAGAATGCGTTTGCCGGTCAGCGATGCCAGTCGATCGATCCAGGCGAGCCGCGGCGGGTTGATGTCATGCAATGGCCGCATCGGGCCCGCGCGATCCCACCACTTCGCGGCGAGCGCGCTGAATTTTTGAAGTTCGGCGCGATCGACGTTGTCATTCATTGCACTGATGTTACTCAACGTTTGTTGCACCAAAAAAACCCCGCCGAAGCGGGGTTTAGTTGAAGCGAACTGCCCTTGTTAACGACGTACCGGGCGCGTACCGACCACTTCGACTTCCACGCGTCGGTTCGGCTGCAGGCACGCGATCAGCTGCGTGCGATTGCGAACTTCGCCCTTGGCCGACGGATCCGCACACTGCTTGACCGGATTCGATTCGCCCTTGCCTTCGGTGTAGACGCGGTTCGGCTCGATACCTTTGCTTACCAGGTAG
>JBGSWY010000413.1:0-3575 GCA_041751715.1 Burkholderiaceae bacterium | reverse complement strand
GATCACGGCACCGCGCCGGCGCAACACGCACAAAGGCAGCTACGGAAACGCACTGATCATTGGTGGCAACACAGGCATGGTCGGCGCCGCGCTGCTGGCGGCACGTGCAGCGCTCAGAATCGGCGCAGGTCGCGTGCTCGTCGATTGCATCGGCGCGCCGGACTTGAGGGTCGATCCCGTGCAGCCGGAGCTGATGTTTCGATCGCATGCATCGATCGATAACCTGCAGTCGATTGTTATCGGCTGCGGCCTGGGAACCGATGACGCGGCACGGCGCGCCCTGCAATGGGCACTGGACAGTGATGCGTCACTGTTGATCGATGCGGACGCGCTGAACCTGCTGGCACGCGGCCCCGCGCTCGCAGAGTGCCTCTCTGCGCGCAGCGCGCCGACCGTTCTCACCCCGCATCCGCTCGAAGCAGCACGCCTGCTCGAAAGCTCCGCCGGCGAGGTCCAGCTCGACCGCATCGCATCGGCACGCGAGCTGGCGACCCGTTATCGCTGCATCGTTGTGCTCAAAGGTGCTGGCTCGATCATTGCCGATACGCGCGGCCGCTGTGCGATCAATCCGACCGGGGGCCCTGCACTCGCCACGGCGGGCACCGGCGATGTGCTTGCCGGACTGTTGGGTGGTCTGGTGGCACAGGGCTTTGAGCCATGGCAGGCATCGCTGGCGTCCGTGTGGCTGCATGGTCGCAGCGCCGAAGGCGAAGCCGGCCTGGTGGCGAGTGACATCGCAAGCCTCGCCGCCACGACGCTTTCCGACTTGCGGAGCAGCACTTAGGCTGCCGCTGAAACCGCCTCCACCACACGACCCGCATGCAGCTCGATCTGTCGTCCGCAGCGCTGCGCGATATCCGGGTCGTGCGTCACCAGCAGCAGCGTCGAGCCGCGCTCGCGATTAAGCTGGAACATCAATTCGATCACCGCTTCGCCGGTGCGCGCATCGAGGCTGCCGGTCGGCTCGTCGGCCAGCAGCAGCGGCGGCCGCAGCACGAATGCGCGCGCGAGAGCGACCCGTTGCTGCTCTCCGCCCGATAGATACTTCGGGTAGTGCGATAGCCGCTCACCCAGGCCGACTCGCTGCAGCAAGGTGCGGGCAGCGTCGACCGGCGATGCGTCATCCGGTGATCTGCCGGTCAACTCGAGCGGCAGCAGAACGTTTTCGAGTGCATTCAGATGCGGCAACAGCTGGAATGACTGAAACACGAATCCCACGCGCTCCGCTCGCAACGCCGCCCGGCCGTCTTCATCCAGCGCGAACAAATCCTGGCCGAAGATGCGCACCGAGCCCGCGCTCGGAACGTCAAGCCCGGCGAGCAGTCCGAGTAACGTGGATTTACCCGACCCCGAGGCCCCGACAATGGCCACTGTTTCACCTGTCGCAACGGCCAGATTGATATCATCCAGAATCGTCAGGCTGCCGGTGGCGTCCTGCACGACCTTGCTCAGACCGCGCGCTTCAACCGCAACTTCCTTTTGTTCATCCATCTTGTGCGCAGAAATTTCCTGACTGGAGCGGGTTGGGCCTTGGCGTCGGCGCTGTGCACGGTCGCATTCAGTGCGCCGGCGCTCGGTGCAAGCGCGATCAAGGCGATCAAGACAGACGTGCGCCCGGTGCTTCTGGTGCTTGGCGACAGTCTGTCGGCGGAGTACGGGTTACAGCGAGGCAGCGGGTGGGTTCAGTTGCTTGCCAACCGATTGCAGCAAAATGGCTCGAATTATACGGTCGTCAATGCGAGCATCAGCGGTGACACCACGAGCGGCGGCCGAACCCGGCTGCCCGCGCTGCTGAAACAGCATCGTCCGGCAATCGTCATCATCGAACTCGGCGGCAATGACGGGTTACGCGGCTTGCCGGTGCCTCGAATGGAGGAAAACCTCTCCGCCATGGTGCGCGCCAGCCAGACCGCGGGTGCGCGCGTAGTGGTGGCGGGAATTCGCATCCCTCCCAATTATGGGCGCGACTATACGGAGAGGTTTTACGGCGCGTTCGCGAGTGTGTCCAAGCAGTACAACACTGCCCTCGTGCCCTTTCTGCTGGAAGGCTTTGACGATTCCGCCGGTTTCTTTCAGGCCGATCGCATTCATCCGAGCGCGCAGGCGCAGGCCACGATTCTTCGGACCGTGTGGTCCGTGCTCGAGCCGCTGCTGACCGCGCAGCCAGTCGCCAGAGCACCGCAATGAAGGTCAGGTAGTGACCGACCGTTCGGACTGGTCCGAGCGCTCTGTGGTTTCGGCAGTCGATGCGCTGACGCATCTGGCGCGCTTCAGTTCGATCATCGACGTTCGCAGCGAAGCGGAATTTGCGGTCGACCATTTACCGGGTGCAATCAGTTGCCCGGTGCTCACCGATGCCGAGCGCGCCGAAGTCGGCACGATGGATCGTCAGCAGTCATCGTTCGAAGCGCGGCGGCGCGGCGCTGCCTACGTCTCGCGCAACATCGCACACCATCTGGAAACAGAATTTCATTTGAAGCCGAAGACCTGGCAGCCGCTGGTGTACTGCTGGCGCGGTGGCCATCGCAGTGGCGCGATGACGCATATTCTGCAGGTTGTGGGCTGGCAGGCGAAGCAGCTCGAAGGCGGCTATCGCGCGTTTCGCAGGTGGGTCATCAGCGACCTTGCCGAAATTCCTTCGCAGTTTCGCTTTCGCGTCATCTGCGGCACCACCGGCAGCGGCAAAAGCCGCCTGTTGCAGCAACTCGCCGCGGCCGGTGCCCAGGTGCTCGATCTCGAGGCGCTGGCGCATCACCGTGGATCCGTGCTCGGTGGCTTGCCTGAGCTACCGCAGCCCTCGCAGAAGATGTTTGAAACGCAACTCTGGTCTGCGCTCAAGTCATTCGATACCGCGCAACCGGTCTTTGTGGAATCCGAAAGCCGCAAGATCGGCGAGCTGCGCATACCCGACCGATTGCTCGTCACAATGCGTGCCTCCGAATGCGTGCGCCTCGAAGTTCCGCTCGGAGCGCGCGTCCGGTTGCTGCGTGATGAGTATCAGCACTTCGAGCGCGATCGCGCTGCGCTCAACACACAGTTGGATTGTCTGTCAGCATTGCACGGACGGCAGAAGATCGCGCAGTGGAAACAGCTTGCCAGCGACGACGACTGGGATCAGGTGGTCGAGCGTTTACTGGTCGAGCACTACGATCCGGCATACCTGAAATCAATCGATCGGAACTTCGAGCACGCAGCGCGCGCCGAGGTTGTCCGCATCGAAAGCGATACGCTGGCAGATTTTCAGGACGCCGCGCGCACGCTGGCCTGCTGATGCAGACGGCGCGAGTTACTTGCTCTGATCTGACTTCGCTGCGGGAGCCGCGGTTTTTGCTGCCTCGTCGGGTGATGTGTCAGCCGCCTTCAGTTGCAACTTCGGCTGCAGCTCCGGCCGCAATATTCTGACGTTGTGCCGCGCCTTCAGTCCCTCGGCGTAGGCATATTCGGCCGCCGCGGCGGCTTGCTGCGCAATCGCGCGCGTCTGCGCCTCACGTTGCGCGGGCGGAATCGCCTCGGCCGGTCTGGCTGAAATTACCTGCACGATCACATAGCCGGGGCTGCTGCCGCTGCGGAAATCA
>JBGSWY010000412.1:0-6188 GCA_041751715.1 Burkholderiaceae bacterium | reverse complement strand
GAGCCGCCAACCGGCGATGCGACCCGCGGCCAGCTGCGCGACGTGCCGAATGCCGACAGCCTTTACTTCACGATGTTGAACTGCAACAAGCGTTCGATCACCGTCAACATGAAGAACGCAATGGGCAAGGAGGTGTTCATCGAGCTGCTGAAGAAGTGCGACGTGGTGATGGAGAACTTCGGTCCGGGCGTACTCGATCGGCTGGGTTTCACGTGGGAGAAGGTGCACCAGATCAACCCGCGCATCGTGATGGCGTCGATCAAGGGTTTCGGCTCGAGCGGCCCGTACGCGGATTTCAAAGCGTATGAGAACGTTGCGCAGGCGATGGGCGGCGGAATGAGCACGACCGGTTTGCCCGATGGGCCTCCATGCGTAGCTGGCGCGCAGATCGGCGATTCGGGCACCGGACTGCATCTGGTGATTGGCATTCTCGCGGCCCTGCATCAGCGCAATGCGACCGGCAAAGGACAGTACGTCGAAGTTGCGATGATGGACGGCGTGATGAATCTCGCTCGCGTCAAATGGCGCGACCATCAGCGGTTGACGCGCGGACCATTGGCCGAATACAGCCAGCCTACCGACGGACTCGATGCGACGCCGCGTGCCGGTAACGATTCCGGCGGCGGTCAGCTCGGCAACGTTTTGAAGTGCAAGCCGGGCGGGCCGTTCGACTACATCTATGTCGTCGTGCAGGAAGCGGTGTGGAATGCTTTAGCCAAACGCGTCGGCGGTGACGCGCTGGTCGGTGATGCCCGCTTCGCTGCGATCGCCGATCGGCGCAAAAATCAGGCGCAGATGTGGGCGCTGCTGAACGAGTTCGCTGCTGGCTACACCAAGCGCGAGCTGATGGCGGTGCTAAACGAGCTCGACGTCCCGTGTGGTCCGGTAATGAGCACGAAGGATCTGGCCGAAGACGAGCACGTGAAACTGCGCGAAATGTACGTCGAGCTCGATCACCCGCAGCGCGGCAAGTGGCACAACGTCGGCATGCCGATCAAGCTGTCGGATTCACCGGCAAAGATCGAGCGCTCACCGACGTTGGGCGAGCACACAGACGAGATCTTGCGCGAAGTGCTCGAGCTGCCTGATGCACAGATCGACTCAATGCGCGAGGCCGGCGCTTTCACGAAGGACGCGCCGAAGAAGACGAGCGAATATCACCCGCTGCGCGCGTAACAACAAGAGGAACAACGATGGCAAGCGACAAAACTGCGGTCCGGAAGATTCTCGACAAGGTCAAGGCAGAGGGCCGTACTTCGCTGACCGCGCCCGAAGGCAAGCTCGTGTGCGACGCGTACGGAATCGCCGTCCCGAAGGAAGGTGTGGCGACGTCGGCCGCTGAGGCGGCGAAGCTCGCTACCGGAATGGGATTTCCGGTGGTGCTTAAGATCGTCTCCCCGACGATTCTGCACAAGACCGAAGCCGGTGGCGTTCTGGTCGGCGTCAAAACGAAGGAAGACGTCGAAAGCGGGTTCGCGACGATCATGCAGAACGCGAAGAAATACGATGCGAAAGCGGATCTGCTCGGCGTTCAGGTTCAGCAGATGTTGTCCAGCGGGCAAGAGGTCATCATCGGCGCGGTCACCGATCCGTCGTTCGGCAAGCTGGTGGCGTTTGGCCTCGGCGGCATCCTGGTCGAGGTGTTGAAGGACATCACGTTCCGCCTGGCACCCGCGACGCGCGAAGACGCGCTGTCGATGCTCGACGGCATCGCTGCCGCGGAAGTTCTGAAGGGCGTGCGCGGTGCCCCGGCAGTCGACCGCAATGCACTCGCTTCGCTGATCCAGAACGTTTCGCAACTGATCACCGATTTCCCCGAGATCTCGGAGATGGACCTGAATCCGGTGTTCGCCACCCAGAGCGGCGCGACCGCCGCCGACGTGCGAATCGTCGTCGACTGGAATCCGCCCGAGCCACGCTACCGCCCGAAGCATGACGACATCGTGCGTGACATGAATCGCATCATGAAGCCCGATGCGGTTGCGGTGATCGGCGCGTCGGGCGAGGCCGGCAAGATCGGCAACTCGGTGATGAAGAACCTGATCAACGGCGGCTACCAGGGCAAGATCCATCCGATCAATCCTTCTGCCGACGAGATCATGGGGATGAAGGCGTACAAGAGCGTCAAGGATGTGCCTGGGGACATCGACGTCGCCGTGTTTGCCATTCCCGCCAAGTTCGTCGCGGCAGCACTGGTCGAGTGCGGCGAGAAGAAGATTCCGGGCGCGGTGCTGATTCCGTCCGGCTTCGCCGAGACCGGCAACGTCGAAGGACAGAAGGAGATTCAGGATATCGGCCGCAAGTACGGCGTGCGGTTGATGGGACCGAACATCTACGGCTTTTATTACACGTGGAAAAATCTGTGCGCGACGTTTTGCACCGCGTATGACGTCAAGGGCCACGCGGCGCTGTCGTCGCAGTCGGGCGGCATCGGCATGGCGATCATCGGCTTCTCGCGCTCCGCCAAGATGGGCGTGTCGGCGATCGTCGGGCTGGGTAACAAATCCGACATCGACGAGGACGATCTGCTGACCTTCTTCGAGCAGGACGACAACACGACGATCATCGCGCAGCATTGCGAAGATCTGAAAGACGGCCGCGCATTCGCCGAAGTCGCGAAGCGCGTGTCCAAGAAAAAACCTGTGGTCATGCTGAAGGCGGGCCGCACCAGCATGGGCGCACGCGCCGCAAGTTCACACACTGGCGCGCTCGCGGGCAACGACAAGATCTACGAGGACGTGCTGAAGCAGTCCGGCGTGATCCGCGCCCGTAGCTTGCGTGATCTGCTCGAGTTCGCGCGCGCGATTCCGATCCTGCCCACCCCCAAGGGCGAGAACGTTCTCATCATTACCGGCGCGGGAGGCTCCGGCGTGCTGCTGTCCGATGCCTGCGTCGACAACGGCCTGTCGCTGATGACAATGCCTCCCGATCTTGATGCCGCGTTCCGCAAGTTCATCCCGCCGTTCGGTGCCGCGGGCAACCCCGTCGACATCACCGGCGGCGAGCCGCCGAAGACGTACCAGAACACGGTGAAGCTCGGCCTCGAAGATCCGCGCATCCACGCGCTGATACTCGGCTACTGGCACACGATCGTGACGCCACCGATGGTGTTCGCAGCCAAGATGGTCGAAATCGTCGACGAGATGCGGGCAAAAGGCATCGAGAAGCCCATCGTGGTTTCGCTCGCGGGCGACGTCGAGGTGGAAGAAGCAGCAGAGCATCTTTTTGCCCACGGCATTCCGGCGTACCCCTACACCACCGAAACTCCGGTCGCGGTGCTGGGCGCTAAGTACAAGTGGGCGCGTGGAGCGGGAGCGATGCCAAAGGCGGCGCCTGTCGACTCGCCGACCCGCTAGCCCTTCGATGTCTTCAGTTATTTGCTCGCGCCTCCCTGGCGCTTGCTGACGGTCGTCTCAGAGGACACGCTTCGTAGTCGGCGCGACAGGTTCGCTGTCAGACGTTGCATCAGACGCCGGCACGTACATCGCACGCACTTCGGACGCGCTCCGGCGAGATGAAGCCGCTTTCTCAGCCGCGCGCAGCGCGAGCGAGTGTTCGGCGGCGATTGTCTGTGCGACCGCACGGATTGTTGCAATGACTCCGCTTCGGGTCCGGCGGTGCGTGTGTTTCAAACGCAGTGTATGAGCCATCGTGGTCTCCCGTTGGCGCGGATTCGCGACCTCTATTTGTCCTATCGAGAATGGCGTGGAGAAGACGACATGCAAAAACGGCATCAACTCCTGATGACTGATGTTCGACGGTTCGCTGACGAGCCGCAGCAGCGTTCGCAGCAAGCTTGCTGCGGACTATTCACGCTGGCGGTCTCGGCGACCGGCGCAGCTAGACTCGCAGCACATGAGCACCAATGGGCTGTCGGCCGCCGAGTACCTGTTCGACAACGGCGTTCGGGCCTATCCGTACTTGACCGAAATGCCGGTGGCAGTGCTGGGCGCCAAGTACCAGTGGTCGCGCGGAGCGGGCGCGATGCCGAAGGAAGTATCTGTCGAAGCGCCGGCGCGGTGACAGCGTCGGCCTGCGCACCGGCCGCGGGTGATCAGCTGCGCTGTGCTCAACCGGCGCGCAGATACCGGGGCTCAGTGAAGATCGACGACAGTTCGACGCGCCTGATTTCCTTGTGGTCGGGCACTGCGTACAGGACGGGCGCGATCAGTTCTTCAAACAGTCCGCGCAGGCTGCGCGCGCCCGACTTGTACTCTATGGCCAGGTCGGCAATCTCCTCGAACGCGCGCGGTGCAACGACAAGCTCGACCCCCTGAACCTTGAGAATGGCCTGGAACTGCCGGTAGATGCAGTTCCGCGGTTCGGTCATGATCCGGATCAGCATGTCGCGTGACAGGTCACGCAGTCGCGCAACGGTGGCGAGTCGCCCGCTGAATTCAGGGATCAGGCCGAACTCGACGAGGTCGGTCGGTTTCACGCGTTCGTTCAGCCGCTCGATCATCCGCCGGTTGTCCTCCTCCGACGTGGAGATGAAACCAAAGCCCTGGTTGTTGGACATGATCGCGTTAAGTCCCACGAACGCTCCGCCACAGATGAAGAGAACGTGGGTCGTGTCGAGGTACTCGCCGCTCGCGAGGCGCACCGGCGCGCCTTCCATGATCTTCAGCAGCGCATGCTGGACGCTTTCGCCCGACGGACCGCGATCCGAGGCGGCCGAGGCCGACCTCAGTTTGTCGATCTCGTCGATGAACACGATGCCATGCTGGGTGCGCGTCACCTCGCCTTCGGCCTTGTCGTGCAGGCGCTCGAGGATGGCCTGGATCTCATCGTTGACGTAGCGCGACTGGGCCAGCGACGTGGCGTCCGCAGTCACGAACGGAACTTTCAGCAAGCGCGCGAGCGATTCGCACAGCAGCGTCTTGCCGGTGCCCGTCGGGCCCACCAGCAGCACATTGCTCTTGGTGATCTCCAGTCCTTCGTCGCGCGACAGAGCGAGCTTCTGATAGTGCGCATAGACGGCGACGGCTAAAGTCTTCTTCGCTTCGTCCTGGCCGATGACATACTGGTCCAGGTGGCGCACGATCTCGCTCGGCGTCACGCGAGGATCCAGGGCGTTCACGCGACGCTCTTCGCTCATCGTTCTAGCAAACAGTCACGAGAAAATTCCAAGAGCAGCGAAGCTGCAACAACTGGTCCCGCTTGTGCTGTCTGAAGCAGACGTTCCTCCGCAGACTAACGCACCTTGTCAAGATGCGGCATTTTGCTTGCCCTGCATCCCCCACTACCTTTGCACCACGCGGCTGCGCAATTCACCGCGCTCGCCAGCCAGCGCACTCCAGTAGCGTTGTGCTTCTTCCTGCAAGCCGCGGTTTTCAAGCGCCAATGCGTAGACCACTCGTTCGGTGACGTCTGCGGTGGCAGCGGGCCGTGCTGATTCGAGCGCCATCCTCTGTGCCGATGGCACGATGGTGAACTCTGCCGCGCTTTCGGTCGTCACGCCGCGTTCATTGCGCGCAGAGACGACCCACGTGTAGGGTTCGCCTTCGTTCAGCACGATGCCGGGTGGCAAGGTAAAGCGCGCCTCGTTGACGTCGGCTTCGAGCGCCTTGTTGCGGTCGCCGTCGAGCAGCAGGAAACGGTAGACCGTGGACGGCTTTGCCATCGGGCGCCATTCGAACACCAGTGCCTGCTGCGACGGAATGGCATGCGACGGACGGACCAGCACCACGCGGTCGGAGAGGCCGCCGCCGCGCATGATCACGGCGCCCTGCGAGACGTCACTGGCCTTGACCGCCAGGGACTGCAGGGATGCGGGCAGCTCGCGCTTGTGCGGCGGATTCTTCGTATCGAGCGGCTCGATGCCCCTGACGCCGACAAGAAAACGGCCCGCGCCAGCCAGCTCGTACACGTCGCCGCCCGGCAGAAACGCGACCACCACGCGGCTGCCGGGTTCGAGTCTCAGCACCTGGCCCGATTGCAGTTCCGATAGCAGTGTCAGTCGCACTGGATTCGAGGCCGTCACGACATAGGCGTCACCCGTCGCATCGCTGACGATCGCGACGGACGCCGGCGGCGCTGCTATGGCGGCACCAGCGATAAGGACACTGGCAACTGCAGCATGAAACATCATCGTCAATCGGTGCATGGTGCGACTCCCGTTAGTCACTAGCGACGCATCTTCGACCGTTCACCGGCCGACTGCAGCGGGATTGCCTACACGCCGCGTA
>JBGSWY010000411.1:0-6583 GCA_041751715.1 Burkholderiaceae bacterium | reverse complement strand
CGCGCGCGGACAGTGCGAGCGCGACTTCGGATCCGGTGCCGATCAATACCACCTTGCCGGCGTTGCCCGATGCGCCGAAATCCGCCACCACATAGCCGCCACGGCCGATGGCGGCGATCTGTTCCGGCGAGCGCGGGATGCACGGCACGTTCTGACGGGTGAAGAGCAGGCACGACGGGCCATCCCGGTGCTCGAGCGCGGCCATCCACGCGTACGCGGACTCGACCGTGTCGCACGGCCGCCACAGGTCCATGCCGGGAATGAGGCGCAGCGCGGCGGCGTGCTCGACGGACTGGTGCGTCGGGCCGTCTTCACCAAGCCCGATCGAATCGTGCGTGTACACGAAGATCGAGCGCAGCTTCATCAGCGCGGCCATGCGCAATGCGTTGCGCGCATAGTCCGAAAAAGTCAGAAAGGTGCCGGCAAACGGCAAGTATCCGCCGTGCGCTGCCAGTCCGTTCGCAATAGCGCACATGCCGAACTCGCGCACGCCATAGTTGATATGGCGGCCGTCGAGATGATCGGGCCGAAAGGCACCCGCCTTGCTCCACTTGGTCAGATTGCTGCCGGTCAGATCTGCCGAGCCGCCGATCAGCTCAGGCAATGCCGGCGCCAGTGCTTCCAGTGCGAGTTGTGACGCCTTGCGCGTGGCTACTGCTTCGCGCTTCTCGGCCGCTGCCGCGATAGCTCCATCGCGCGCCGTGAAATAGGCGGCCGGCAATTCGAGCTTGATGCGCCGCTCGAATTCGCCGGCCTCACCCGGATAGCGCTCGGAGTACGCGCCGAACTGCTGCGTCCACTTCGTCTCGCGCTCGGCACCGGCCGCCTGCGCATCCCACGCCGCATAGGCATCCTGCGGCACGACGAATATCTTGTGTGGCCAACCGATCGCGGCGCGCGTTGCCTCGACCTCTTTTTCACCCAACGCCTCGCCGTGCGCTTTTTCGGTACCGGCGCGGCCGGGCGAGCCCTTGCCGATAATCGTTTTGGCGACGATCAACGTCGGTTTGGTCCCTTGCTGCTTCGCTTCAATAATCGCGCCGTCTACCGCGGCGATATCGTGTCCGTCGATCGGGCCGATGACATTCCAGCCATACGCATCGAACCGCTGCGCCGTGTTGTCGGTAAACCAGTCCTTGACTTCGCCGTCGATCGAAATGCCGTTGTCGTCGTAAACGGCGATCAACTTGTTCAGCTGCCAGGTGCCTGCGAGCGAAGCGGCTTCGTGCGAAATACCTTCCATCATGCAGCCGTCGCCCATGAACACATAGGTCCAGTGGTCGACGATGTCGAAACCCGGCCGATTGAACTCCGCCGCCAACAATTTCTCTGCGAGCGCCAGGCCGACCGCGTTGGCGAATCCTTGACCGAGCGGACCGGTCGTCGTTTCAACGCCGGGGGTGACGCCGCGCTCCGGGTGGCCGGGGGTACGGCTATGCAACTGGCGAAAGTTCTTCAGCTCATCGAGCGGCAGGTCGTAGCCCGTCAGATGCAGCAACGCATACTGCAGCATCGAGCCATGACCGTTGGATAGCAGGAAGCGGTCGCGATTGGCCCACAGCGGGTTGGCCGGGTTATGCGAAAGATGCCGGCCCCAGAGTGCAACGGCAATCTCCGCCATGCCCATCGGCATGCCGGGATGACCGGAGTTGGCCTCTTGCACCGCGTCCATCGCCAACGCACGGATGGCGTTGGCCATCAGCGCCACCGGCAACTCGGAGACCGCAGGCGGCGTGAAAGCGTCGTTCATTTAAGCGGCTGCCAAAGCGCGCGATGGTAGCAAAGCCGTTGTCTCGATCCGTTTCGGGCGCGCTGCTTGCAATGCGACGATGCGACACCATTTAAGAACGCTTGGGGTGCGAACCCTATAGCAATACCGTGGCGATTTCATATACTATTCGCCGCTTTTCCAAATTCGATCCGGAACCAAAAGGAAACACGGGCGCCAGACTTCATCGCAGGGTAATTTTTGCGAACGAGCGAAGGCAACGAGCCGTTAGGTTAGGCAGCACTCCCGTCAGAGCCATAAGGGCAGCGCAAGTTTCTTGCACTGCATGACTCGCACGCCGCGCCACAGCGCGCGAGTCCCGGATCGTGGGGTTGCGATGCAAGTCGCACTTCTGGTCGATTAGGGCGGACCTGCTGGGGGACGAAGATGAATGGCCTTCACCTGACTGGCGATCTGTTCGACTGCGGCTGTAGCGCAGCGCTTTTAACGGATCTGGACACACTCTCAAAAATCTGCCGCGACGCGACCAATGAGTCGAAGCTGACGATCGTCGATCAGGCGTGGCATCGATTCCCCGAGTGGAACGGCGAGCCCGGTGGCATTACCGGAACGCTTCTGCTCGCCGAATCACATCTTGCAATTCACACGTGGCCGGAGCGGCGCGGCGTCACGCTGGACGTTTACGTCTGCAACTTCACCGACGACAACACCGGCAGGGCCGAACAGTTGTTCGAGGCGCTGAAGCTCGCGTTTCGGCCGAAGAACCAGGTCGTGAACCGTATTACGCGCGGGGATTTGTCCGCCGGCCCGGAGGCTGCGGCCGCCGGCGAGCCGAAGCAGGCCGAAAAAGGCGAATTGATTTTCGATTGGCTCAATGCGCATTCCGGTTACGGCTTCACCGCCACCAGGACACTGGCCGAAATCGAGTCGCCGTACCAGCGCGTCGAGGTGTATGACACGCCGCAGTTCGGCAAGCTGTTTCGGCTGGATGGGCGCTTGATGACATCCGAACGCGACGAGTTTTTCTATCACGAGTGCATGACGCATCCGGCCGCGCTCGCGCATCCGAATCCGGAGTCGATCTTGGTGATCGGCGGCGGCGACGGCGGGTCTTCGGAAGAACTGCTGAAGCATCCGAGCGTCAAGCGCATCGTGATGGCCGAGCTCGACCCGGTGGTGATCGATATTTCAAAGAAGTGGCTGGGTTCGATTCACAAGGGCGCGTTCGATGATCCGCGCCTCGAAGTGAAGATCGGCGACGGCTTCGAGTTCGTCAAGTCAACCACCGAGCGCTTCGACATGATCGTGCTCGACCTGACCGACCCGGACACGCCGGCGTTTCATTTGTATTCAGAGCAGTTTTTTCGCATGTGTCAGCGCATCCTTCGGCCGGGCGGCATGTTAACGCTGCACCTCGGTTCGCCGGTGTATCAGGCTGAAACGGTGCGCAAGAACGCGACCAACCTGCGTAAGGTGTTTCGCCACGTGGCGCCGATGTCGCTGTTCGTGCCGCTTTACGGCTCGCTGTGGTGCCTGGCCGTTGCGAGCGACACGATCGATCCGCGCACAGTCTCGTCAGACACCATCGGTCAGCGCATCGGTGCGCGGCGCATCGGCGGACTGCGGTACTACGACCCGGCGATGCACGCGGCGCTTTTCACACTGCCGGTGTTTGTGCAGGAGCAGGTACAGACGCACACGCCCGCGCGAGTTGGCGAAGTATCTGGCGAGCTGCAGGCCGCGTAACGGGCGTATGCCGGCGGCGCGCTTCTTTATCGACGCGCCGCTGACGACGGGTGATGTCATCGAACTGCCGGCACCGGCCGCGCATCACGCGGTGCGCGTGTTGCGGCTGCGCCAGGGCGAACCCATCGTGCTGTTCAACGGCGCCGGCGGCGAATTCGCCGCGCGGCTTTCCATCGAGCAACAGCGCGCCTTCGCGGCGGTCGAAGCGTTCGACGCGACAGAGCGCGAGTCGCCGCTCGCTGTCACGCTGGTTCAAGCATGGATCGCCATCGAAAAGATCGACTGGGTGGTCGAGAAAGCGGTCGAGCTCGGCGTGCACGCGGTTATGGTTGCGCCCGCGCAGCGGTCCGTGACCCGCCTGAGCGGCGCGCGCCTGGATAAGCGCGTCAGGCGTCTCAACGATATCGCGATCGCGGCGTGCTGCCAGTGCGGACGCAATCGTATTCCTCACGTCACCGCAATGGAAAGTCTGTCGGCTGCGCTGGAAGCAAGTCTGCAAGCTGGTGCGCACGGCGTTCTGCTGGATGCTCACGCGGAGCTCGAACTCACGACACTCGCCGAGGATCGGCCGATCGCGCTGGCCGTCGGACCGGAAGGCGGGTTCGACGAACACGAAATCACTCTGGCGATGCGACTCGGGTTCCGCAGCGCCCGCCTTGGCACGCGCGTGCTGCGCACCGAGACCGCAGGACTCGCTGCACTTGCGGCGCTGCAAGCAGTCGCGGGAGATTTTCGACAACGCTGATCTTCAGAGTCGGGGCGCGGCGTCGCCGGCCACTGAATCGTGCAGCGCTTCGTGCGGGTCAGCTAAATCAGCTCCGGCTGCCGTACCGAATTCGCTTCGAGCACCGCTATCGCCGTCATGTTGACGATGCGCCGTACAGTGGCCGCGGGCGTCAGGATGCTGGCCGGCTTGGCAACACCGAGCAGCATTGGACCGATTGCGATGTTGTTGCCCGCGGTCGCCTTCAGCAGGTTGTAGGCAATGTTGGCGGAATCGAGGTTCGGACACACCAGCAGGTTGGCATCACCGGTCAGCGACGAATACGGCATGATCGATTTGCGGATCGCGGCGTCCACGGCGCCGTCGGCGTGCATCTCTCCATCGACTTCGAACTCGGGCGCCGATTCAAGCAGCAGCGACAACGCATTTCTCATCTTCACCGCAGACGGCGCATCGCTCGAACCGAAGTTCGAGTGCGATACCAGCGCGACGCGCGGGGCGATGCCGAGACGCTTCAGTTGCTCGGCCGCAAGAACGGTGACTTCTGCGATCTGCTCCGCCGTCGGATCGATATTGACCATCGTGTCGACCAGCGCCAGCTGCCGCCCCGGCACCATCAGGATGTTCATCGCCGCATAGACGTTGGCGCCGGCACGGCGGCCGATCACCTGATCGATGTACGTCAGATGCGGGCCGTGGGTGCCGAAGGTGCCGCAGAGCATGCCGTCGGCCTCGTTCTTGTGCATCATCATCGCGCCGATCAGCGTCAACCGGCGGCGCATTTCGATCTTTGCGTACTGCTGCGTGACGCCCCTGCGCGCCGCCAGCCGATGATACGTTTCCCAATAGTCCCGATACCGGTTGTCGAACTCGGGGTTGACCAGATCGAAGTCGACGCCAGGCCGCATGCGCAGCCTGAAGCGCTCGAGTCGTTTATCGATGACAGCGGGCCGGCCGATCAGGATCGGCTTCGCAAGTTTTTCGTCGATCACGACCTGTACCGCACGCAGCACTCTTTCCTCTTCGCCTTCGGCAAACACGATGCGCGATTTGCCGCCGGCGGCAACCGCGCTCTTGGCGATCGCGAATATCGGCTTCATGAACGTGCCGGAGTGATAGACGAACTGCTGCAGCTGATCGCGATACGCCCCGAGATCGTCGATCGGCCGCGTCGCGACACCGCTCGCCATCGCGGCCTGCGCAACGGCCGGTGCAATACGCGTGATCAACCGCGGGTCAAACGGTTTCGGAATCAGGTATTCGGGGCCGAAGGCGACATCGGCCACGCTGTACGCGGAGGCGACGATGTCGCTTTGCTCCTCACGCGCCAGACCGGCAATCGCGCGCACCGCGGCGATTTCCATCGCCATCGTGATCGTGGTGGCGCCGACATCGAGTGCGCCGCGAAAGATGAACGGAAAGCACAAGACGTTGTTCACCTGGTTTGCGTAATCCGAGCGTCCGGTAGCGATGATCGCGTCGTCGCGCACCGCCTTGACCTGCTCCGGCATGATCTCCGGCGTGGGATTGGCGAGCGCGAGAATCAGCGGGTGCGGCGCCATTTTCTTGACCATCTCCGGCTTCAGCACTCCGCCCGCAGACAGGCCGAGAAAAATGTCGGCGCCATCGATCACATCGTTCAATGTGCGCAGCGGTGTGGATTGCGCAAAGCGCGCCTTGTCCTCATCCATCAGGACGGCGCGGCCGGTGTAGACGACCCCTTCGATATCGCTCACCCAGATGTTCTCGCGCGGCAGGCCGAGCTCGACCAGCAACTGCAAACAGGCGAGTGCCGCAGCACCGGCGCCGCTGGTCACCAGCTTCACCTTCCCGATGTCCTTGCCAACGACGCTCAACCCGTTGAGTACCGCCGCGCCGACAATGATCGCTGTGCCGTGCTGGTCATCGTGGAACACCGGAATCTTCATCCGCTCGCGCAGTTTTCGCTCGACGTAGAAACATTCCGGCGCCTTGATGTCTTCGAGGTTGATACCGCCGAAGGTCGGCTCGAGCGCTGCGATGATTTCGACCAGCTTGTCCGGGTCGAGCTCGTTGACTTCGATGTCGAACACGTCGATGCCGGCGAACTTCTTGAACAGCACCGCCTTTCCTTCCATCACCGGCTTGGCAGCCAGCGGCCCAATCGCACCGAGCCCCAACACGGCAGTGCCGTTTGTCACGACGCCGACCAGGTTGCCGCGCGCGGTGTAGCGAAACGCCTTGGACGGATCGGACTGGATTGCTTCGCTGGCGGCGGCTACGCCCGGCGAGTACGCGAGCGCGAGGTCGCGCTGGTTCACCAACTGCTTGGTCGGCGTAACGGAGATTTTTCCGGGCTGCGGTTTCTCGTGATATTCGAGGGCAGCGCGCTTGAGATCGCGTGC
>JBGSWY010000410.1:0-8111 GCA_041751715.1 Burkholderiaceae bacterium | reverse complement strand
GCTCCCACCGCTGGGCCGAAGCCGAGATCGGTGCAGTAAGCGACGATATGCACCTGCGGCATCGCCATCGCCACACAACACCCGACGCCCGCGATCATCAGCAGCGTCTGTAGCGCACGCGGAGAAAGCCCATTCGGCAGCACGGTGCGCCTCGCGCTCGAAGCGCCGCTCGATGCCGCGACGTGAGGAGCCGGTCGACGCATCGCGTAGGTCAACGGCAGCATCGTCACCAGGCAAATCACGCCGATATAAAGATGAGCCGAGCGCCAGCCGACCGTTTCGATCAGATGCTGCACGATCGGCGGCCACGCGGCGCCGGCAAGGTAATTGCCGGACGCGACGATCGACACCGCGAGCCCGCGCCGGCGCTCGAACCAGTGCGATATATCGGCCATCAACGGCCCGAAGCCCGCCGAGCTGCCGAGCATGCCGATCAGTACGCCCTGCGCGATCGCGTACATCATCAGGCTCGAAGACAGGCTGGCGGCAACGAATCCGAGCGCAAGTGCAAACGTGGCACCGATCAGCGGCAGGCGCACGCCATAACGATCGGACAGCCGGCCCATCAGGATCCCGCCGACCCCGAAACCGAGCATCGTCAGCGTGTACGGAAAGGAGGCCGCAGCGCGCGAGACGCCGAATTCCGCCTGCACTGTCGGCAACGCGACCACGACCGACCACATACCGACGCCACTGACCGTGCTCAGCGCAAGCGCCGCCACCAGCCGCAGCCAGGCGGCCCTCGAGTCGACGAGATGGGTTGAGAGCGTCATCGGAAAAGCAGGAGCGCAGTATGAACGCCCGGCAGGCCAAGGAATGACCAGGCGCGGCACTCTCGCAACGCACCGCAACGCTTATTGGCCTGCTGCCTCCGCGGTGCGAACGATCGCCTCGGCTCTCAGCACGACCGGCCGGTCGATCATTTGTCCATCGAGCTGTACGGCTGCACCGCGCGACGCGGCAGCCGCAGTCAGCACACGCCGCGCCCACATCAGTTCATCTGCGCCTGGCAGGAACGCCTGATTCACGGTCTGCACCTGCCTCGGGTGGATGCAGAGCTTGCCGCCGAATCCGAGAGAGCGCGCGCGTTGCGCGTCGGAACGCAACCGCGGCAGATCATCGATCACAGTACTCACGCCATCGATCGGTGCTGCAATGCCGGCCAGGCGCGATACGAGCACAAGCTGCGACCTGAAGAACAGCAGCTCGTCTCCGTCTCCCTGAATCCCCAGGTCGAGTTGCAGGTCGATCGAGCCAAACAGCAGCCGGCGCACGCCGGGCACGGAAGCGATTGCTTCGGCCTCGCGCACGCCGCGAGCCGTCTCGATCAACGGCAGGACGCCTGCGCTGCACGCCTGCACCACTGCCGCAACGTCTTCCGCGCGCTCCGCCTTTGGCAGAACGACGCCCTGCACTCCGGGCAGGCGAGTCAACGCCATATCATCGGCAAACCATTGCGAGCCGGGTGCGTTCACGCGTACCAGTACCTCGCGCGCCGGCGTCAGCCAATCAGCCAGGCTCGCCCTGGCGGCGGCCTTGTTCTGCGGCGCCACAGCATCTTCCAAATCGATGATCACCGCGTCGGCGCCGCTAGCACACGCCTTGTCGAACCGGTCCGGCCGATCGGCGGGCACAAACAGCAATGAGCGCATCAGAACGACCGTGGCAATCCGAGCACGTGCTCGGCCACGTACGACAGGATCAGGTTGGTCGATATCGGCGCCACCTGGTACAGCCGCGTCTCGCGAAATTTGCGCTCGATGTCGTATTCGTGGGCGAAGCCGAAGCCGCCGTGGAACTGCAGGCAGGCATTGCCCGCTTCCCACGAGGCCTTGGCCGCCAGGTACTTGGCCATGTTGGCCTGCGCGCCGCACGGCTGGTGCGCGTCGAACAGCTCGCACGCCTTCCACCGCATCAAATTGGCGGCCTCGACTTCAATGTAGCTCTCGGCGATCGGGAACTGCACTCCCTGGTTCTGCCCGATCGGGCGGCCGAACACGACGCGTTCTTTAACGTATTTCGTGACGCGGTCGATGAACCAGTAGCCATCGCCGATGCATTCGGCCGCGATCAGTGCGCGCTCAGCGTTCAGACCGTCGAGGATGTATTTGAAGCCGCGGCCTTCTTCCCCGATCAGGTTCTCGGCCGGAATCTCGAGGTTTTCAAAGAACAGCTCGTTGGTCTCGTGATTCACCATGTTGGCAATCGGCCGCACCGTCAGCCCGTTGCCGATCGCCTGGCGCAGGTCGACCAGGAAGATCGACATGCCCTCCGACTTCCGGCTCACGTCCGCCAACGGCGTGGTGCGCGCGAGCAGAATCATCAGGTCCGAGTGCTGCACGCGCGAGATCCACACCTTCTGGCCGTTGACGACATAGCGGTCGCCCTTCTTCAGCGCGCTGGTCTTGATGCTGGTGGTGTCGGTGCCGGTGCCCGGCTCGGTCACGGCCATCGACTGCAAGCGCAGCTCGCCATTGGCAATCTTCGGCAGATACCGGCGCTTCTGCACTTCCGAGCCGTGCCGCCGCAACGTGCCCATGTTGTACATCTGCCCGTGGCACGCACCCGCGTTGCCGCCCGAGCGGTTGATCTCTTCCATGATCACTGACGCCTCGGTCAATCCCAGTCCCGCGCCGCCGTAGTCCTGCGGGATCAGTGCGGCCAGCCAACCGGCTTTCGTCAGCGCCTCGACGAAGGCTGCGGGGTACGCGCGGTCCTGATCGATCTTGCGATGGTATTCGTCGGGAAACTCGGCGCATAGGGCGCGCACGGCATCGCGAATCTCCGGGTAGCGATCGGCGGTGGTCTGCAACATCGATCGGTCTTTCACGCCGTTTCGGCCGTGGCCTGCATCGCAAGCGCGCCATCATGCGCGCGCGCCCACAGCGAGAACCTGCGGTGGGAGTCGGCTCGCCCGCACAACGCAAACCCGTGCAGATCGAACAACGGGCTCACTGCCTTGTAAGCGAAGCGCGTCACTTGCGCTGCGGGACACTCCGCCCGCAGGAGATCGAGCAGCAAGGTGGCGATCAACGGTCCATGTACCACGAGCCCCGGGTAGCCCTCGGTCTCGCAGGCGTATGTCCGGTCGTAGTGGATGCGGTGGCCGTTGAAGGTGAGCGCCGAATAGCGGAACAGCAGTACCGGATCGGGCGTCACGTCGCGCCTGAACGTCTCGTTGTCCGGCGCGGGCAGAGCTGCGGCTGCCACCGCGCCGGGTTGCGCAGCATCGCGATAGACGATGTCTTGCTTCTCCACAAGCGCGATGCCGTCGGATGTGCTGAGTTCATGCTGCACGCCGACGAACACGAGCGAACCGCTGCGCCCGGTCTTGGCTTCGACGCTGATGATCTTCGACTCGCGCGTTATCGCTTCACCGATGCGCAATGGCCGGTGGAACTGCAGCCGGCCACCGGCCCACATCCGGCGCGGTAACGGCACGGGTGGAAGAAAGCCGCCACGCTGCGGATGGCCGTCGCGGCCGATATCACGGGCAAGCGCGCGCGGCAGGAAGTACAGCCAGTGCCATAGTGGCGGCAGTGCCGCGCCCGGGCCCGGCGCTGCATCGTCGATGTCGAGCGTGGCCGCCAGCGCCGCCGCCGGCGCGGCGGTTACCTCATCGACACGACGCTCGCTCCGGCCAACCCAGCTGCGAGGCCCAAGCCCTGGCTTGTCTATCGTTTCCACCGTTCTCGCTGTTGTCGCATCGCGCGCAGCGTAGCGCGTTGGGGAATCGGCCACGGCTTATGCTTGCGCACCCTGATCACAAGGAATGAAGAATGTCGATCCCGATGTACGCCGCGTCTGTCCCCGTATTCAAGCAGATGCTGGGAAGCCTCAGCGCGCTGTTGCAAAAAGCCGAAGCTCACGCCGAGCAGCGCAAGATCGAAGCCGACGCGCTGTTGCTGGCTCGATTGTCGCCCGACATGTTTCCGCTGCGCCGCCAGGTACAGATCGCGTGCGACTTTGCGCGCGGTATCTCGGCGCGCCTGGCCGGCGTGGAGGTGCCATCGTCACCGGACACCGAGCAGACGTTTGCCGATCTGCAGACGCTAATCGCCAAGACGCTGAGTTTCGTCGACAGCTTGTCGCAGTCGCAATTCGACAAGAGCGAGTCGCGTGAAATCGTGACGCGACCCGGCACTCCGAAGGAACGGCGCTTCACCGGCCAAGCGTACTTGTTGAGCTATGGCCTGCCGCAGTTCTTTTTTCACGTCACGACGGCTTACGCGCTGCTGCGCCACAACGGCGTCGCGCTTGGCAAACCGGATTACATGGGTGCGTATTAACGGCGAAACGACTAGGACGCCGGCGGTTCGCTCAAGCGCTCGATCACCGCCAGCAGGGTTTCGATGTCAAACGGCTTCTGCAGGAACGCGTCATAGTCGTCGAAGTACTTGCGGATGACCGGCTCCGCGAGGCTGCTGTTCATCACGATCTTCAGATCCCGTCCGCGCGGCCCGGCACGCAGCGCCTTGGCCATGTCCGCGCCGTTCATAATGGGCATCATGAAGTCCGCCATCACAATGTCGGGGTTTAGTTCTTCGGCCTGGCGCAGACCTTCGGCACCGTTTGAGGCCTGGTGAACGCGATAACCCGCTTCCTCAAGAATTACCGAGAGGACTTCGGCGTTGCCGAACTCGTCGTCGACGACGAGAATTGTGGTGACGGGGGGCACTAGGTCTTATCCGCTTCGCGACTGCCCTCCTCCCGCGATTTGTCCCCGATCAATTTGGTGCGCGGCATCACATCGCCTTTTGTTACGTAGCGGCCTTGCATGTTGATGCCCGAACCGGTGATCTCGAAGGTGTATGCCGCCGAATCGAAACCTGAGTTGCGCACTTTGAGTATCGACAACAGCCTCTTGATATCACCCTGCGACTCGACGAACCGCAGGAAAACCAGGTTATCGACGATGGCCGATACTCCGTATGAAATCGGCATCGTACCGGCCACACCTACCGCGTCGCGGGTCTCCAGCGTCATCAACGCAGCCACGCCACAACGACGTAACTCGTTCGCAAAGCAGGCAAAAAACCTGCCGCTTCGCTCGGGATGCACGGCAGACTCGAAAAACCCCGCCAACCCATCCACCAGCAGCCGCTTGACCCCGCGTTCGCGCACCTGTGCGAGCAACTGATAGGCCAGCTCGTCGAGCAAATGCTCGGTTTGCGGCTGCCAGGAGATTGCGAGATGCCCGTCCTTCTCCAGCTGCTCGAAGGGCAGGCTCAGTGAGCGAGCCTTCGCACGGACAAAGTCCGGCGCCTCGAAAAACGAAAACATCAAGCCGGGTTCTTCCGCACTTGATGCCGCGAGAAACTGCAGTCCGAGCGTGGTCTTGCCGATACCGCTCGAACCCATCACAACCGTGACGCTCGACACTGGCCAGCCGCCGGCTGCGATCATGCGGTCAAGATCGGGGATACCGGTGGCCACCGTGCCGTGCCCGAATTCGCCACGCGCCGGCAGGCAGAACAGTGCTTCGAAGCGCGGAAATATTTCGATGCCCTGCGGGTTGATCTGAAACGCGTGCCTGCCGCGCAGGCTTTCACCCCCGCGGAACTTGCGCACCGTAATGCTGCGCTCGGCGCGCACGCCGAAGACATGGTCGTCAAGCTCGATCAGGCCGTCCACCATCGTATGTGCTGCCCCCGATGGCTCGGCCCGCCCGCTGGACATCAGCAGGAATGTGCAGCCCTGCAACCCGGCCATCAGCTGGATCTCGTGCACCAGTTTCTTCAGGTCGCGTGCCGTATCGGCGCTTTCCGCGACGGACACGAAGCCATCGAGCGCAACGAAGCTGGCGCGGTGCGTTCTCACCTCACGCCGTATCAACGCGTTCAATCCCTTCAGGCCTTCGGCTTCGAGCGCGCTGAATGCGCTGACGTAGTACAGCCGGTCCGGAATCGCGGCTTCGTCATAGAACGCAAGCGTTCGCAGATGCTGCAACATGCGGGCATGAGACTCGGACAGCAGAGTGACGTACAGAGCCCGGCCGCCGCCGGCAACGTGAGCAAAGCAGATCTGATTTGCCAGCGTCGTCTTGCCGGTGCCCGGCGCGCCTTGCACCAGGTAGACACCGGCCTTGAACAAGCCTCCTCCCAGCAACTCGTCGAGCCCGGGAACGCCGGTCGGCAGGCGCTCCAGCACAGCGCCGGATGAGGAAGCACCGGTCATAGGGACTCTACGCGGCGAGACAATTCGGCAACGCGAACGGTGAAGGCGGTGCCCGCGCTGGGCGCGCTGTCGATCGTCACGGTGCCGCCATGCGCCTCCGCCAGGCGCCTGACGATCCACAGTCCGAGCCCGAGCCCTGCACGCCCCGACTCGGGGCGTGCCAGTTGCTCGAACTCGTTGAACATTCGCTGCCGGTAGATTTCCGCGATCCCGCAGCCGTTGTCGCGCACCACCAGCTCCGCACGGCGATCGGCGAGATCGTTCAGTTCGACCGTCACGCGGCTGCTGGAAGCGTGCTTGAAAGCGTTCAGGATGAGATTGCCCAGCACCCGCTCGATCGCGATCCGGTCGCAGAAAAATGTGAGCGTGGGCGGCGTGCGCACATCGAGCAGCGTGCCATAGAACGACGCCTCATCGGTCTTCGAATCCACCAGTTCTCGCACCAGCTGCGCCAGATCGATCTGGGACGGCGACAGGTGAACGTCGCCGGTTTGCATGCGCGTCGCGTCGAGTAAAACGGTCGCGTGCTCGACGAAGCGATCGAGCGAGCTGCGCGCCCGCTGCAAACGCTCGACGACATCGAGCGCGCCGTGCCGCTGGGCCAGCTTTTGCGCGAGCGTCAAGTGCAAGGCCAGTTCGTGCATCGGGTTCCTGAGCTCGTGTCCCGCAATGCTGAGCAGCTCGTCACGCAGAGCGACGGCATGCTTCAACGACTGGATCTGCTTGTTCGCCGCACTGACCTCGCTCGGGTCTTGCACCACCACGCTCCTGCGTTACTTCGACAGCCCCATTCGCTTCGCGCCTTCGGTATAGATCTTCACGCGCTCCTTCATGAACCCATCCATCTGATCGACGCCGACATTGATCAGCTCGAATCCGCTTTTCGCTGCCAGCTCCTTCATCTCAGGATCGTTGTTCAGCGCGGCAAACAGATCAGACATGCGCTTGCGCTGCTCGGCGGTCGACGCCTTTGGCATGCCGATGCCACGATACGCGCCGTCGATCCAGTCGACACCGAGCTCCTTGAATGTCGGCACGTCGGGCAGCAGCGGATGGCGCTGGTCCATCGCTACCGCGAGCGCGCGTACTTTGCCCTTGTTGTTGACCGCGAATGCCGTATAGGACATCGCGCCGTCGATGTGGCCGGCATGCACCGCCGTGGTCATGTCGCCCGTGCCCTTGTACGGAATGTAAGTGGTCTTCACGCCGAACGCAGCGTTAAGCCGCTCGTGCGCCGCATGGTTGGCCGAGTTAAGGCCTGAGCCTCCAAGACTGAGCTTGGCCGGATTTTCCTTGGCGGATTTGACGAAGTCCGCAAACGACTTGATCGGGCTGGCATCGCGTACCACCAGTGCATCCGGCGTGTAGTGGTACCAGAACACGGGCGTCACGTCCTCGGTCTTGTACTGCACCTTGCCTTCGAGTGGCTGGAACACCATGTGCGGCAGATTCACGCCGACGATATTCACGCCATCGGCCGGCAACGAGTTCATCTGCGCCCACATCAGGCCGCCGCCCGCGCCGGCCTTGTACTGGATGATCGTGTCGATCGCCGGGCATTTCTTTTTCAGCACCACCTGCTGGTGCCGCGCCGAAAGATCCGATTCGCCACCGGGCGGAAATGCCTGCCAGTACAGAACATTCTTTTCAGGACACGGCTGTGCGAGTGCGGCAGATGAAACGGTCAAGCACACAATTGCGAGCAGCGGTCTCATGGCGGGCGTCTCCCTTTAGTTGTGAGTTCTTGCGAAGAGCTTATTCTGCGGCGCGCTTTCTGTCATCCACGGCACGCTGTGCCCACCGCTGCGAAGAAGGCAGGTAAGCTTGGCGCCTGCCCAAACGTGGGCGATTCCTGAAGGAGAAAGTCCTGGCCAAGCCCAACTACTCGTTTGAAAAGCGCCAGCGCGAGCTGGCAAAGAAAAAAAAGCAGGAGC
>JBGSWY010000409.1:0-2610 GCA_041751715.1 Burkholderiaceae bacterium | reverse complement strand
AAGCGGGGCGATGCCGGTCGAAATCAGATGATCCGAAATTGCGGCCAGCCGCTCGGGGCATTCCGGGTGCCACGACCCCATTTCGTGCTGCGAACAATCCTGATGCGTGAACCAACCCGTCTGCAGCATTCACAGTCTCCTGGACCAACGGCAGCATGTTAGAGAAGTTTCGCGCGACCGCCACGCAGATCGGCCAGATCATCGTCGGCAAGACGCTGCAGATCCGGCAAAGTCTGACCTGCCTGCTGGCCGGCGGCCATCTGCTGATCGAGGACGCCCCAGGGGTCGGCAAGACCACAATGGCGCATGCGATTGCGCTGTCGATGGGGCTGCCGTTCCGACGCATCCAGTTCACCAGCGATCTGCTGCCCTCGGATGTCATTGGCGTCTCAGTGTACGAACGCAATAGCGGCCAGTTCGTGTTCCACCCCGGGCCGATCTTTACCGAAGTCTTGCTGGCTGACGAGATCAATCGCGCCAGCCCGAAGACGCAAAGCGCGCTGCTCGAGGCGATGGAAGAAAACCAGGTGTCGACCGACGGTCTGTCGCGCCCGCTGCCGCAACCGTTCTTCGTGATTGCGACGCAGAATCCTTTTCATCAGGTCGGCACTTTCCCGCTGCCCGAATCGCAGCTCGATCGATTCCTGATGTGTATCAGCCTCGGTTATCCAGACCGTACGGCCGAGCGCGCCTTGCTGGCCGGCGAAGCTCGGCGCGACATGTTGAAGTCGCTCGACGCAACCGCGCGCCCGGCCGATCTGCTGGCCGCGCAGGCCGAAGCCAAGAAAGTTTACGTATCGGCGGCGCTGCTCGACTACGTGCAGGCACTGATTGCGCATACGCGCGCGTCCGGAAAGTACGCCGAGGGGCTGAGCCCGCGCGGCGGCCTGGCGTTGCTTGCGGCGGCGCGCGCATGGGCATGGCTCGACGGCCGCGAGCATGTGATTCCAGAGGATGTGCAGAACATCATGCCGTGCGTGGCCGGGCACCGGTTGCACGCGACCAGCCGCGAGAGCGGCCGTGCACTGCATGGCAAGGAGCTGGTGTCGCAGTTGATCGGCGCAGTTGCCGTTCCGTAGCAATAATCGTTGCGGATGAGCATCGAAAACACCGTGGTCGTCCGCATCGCCGACTGGATCACCGGTCGACACGGGCCGGAAGCCGGTGACATCACGCTTGACCGGCACCGTGTTTACATCCTGCCCACATCGCCGGGACTTGCGTTCGGCGTGGTGACCTTGATCCTGCTGGTGGGCTCGATCAACTACATGTTGCAACTGGGCTATCTGCTGACCTTCCTCGTAGCCAGCATGGCTATCGTCGGCATGCACCATACCCATTCGAACCTGGCTCAGATCATTCTGCGCGGCGTGCAGGTGGAGCCGGTGTACGCGGGTGATGTCGCCGCATTCGAAATCAACGTGACCAATCCGACCACCGTCGACCGCTTTGCCTTGCGCTTCTCGTTTGCGCAAGCGTCTGAACCCGGTTTGTTCTTCAGCCGCTGGTTCAGCCGCTCGTTCGCCCCGTCAGCACGCCAGCGCGAGCGACCCATCGTCACGATTGAATTGCCCGCGCGCGGTTTGCGCACTGTCTCGGTGCCGTTGCCGGCACCGATCCGCGGCCGTTTGCGTGCACCCCGCATGACGATAGAAACGCGCTACCCGTTTGGAATGTGGCGCGCCTGGGCGTATCTGACACCCGCACTCATCGCGATGGTGTATCCGGCGCCCGAATTCGATGCGCCGCCGCTGCCGGTCACCGGCGCCGGGTTCGGAGACACGGTCGGCATGGCGTCGAGCGGCGATGACTTTGCGGGCGTGCGCCCGTACCAGCCGGGCGATGCGCCCAAAATGATCGCGTGGAAGCTCGCTGCACGATCGGACGACTTGTCGGTCAAGCAGTTCGAAGCGGCCGGCAGCGGCGAATTGATGCTCGACTACGATGAGCTGCCCGACGTGCTGGGCATCGAAGGCCGGCTGTCGCGCCTGACGCGCTGGGTGCTGGATGCTGATGCTTCGCACATGCGCTATGGCGTCAAGCTGCCGGACGCGATGATATTCATCGGCAGCGGCGCTGCGCATCGTGAACACTGCCTGACTGCCCTCGCCGTCTGCAACGGATAAAGGCACGGACAAAAGTGCAACCCTACTTTTGTCCGATTGGCAAGCGCAAAATCGCTGGCAAAGCCAGACAATT
Organism: Burkholderiaceae bacterium; assembly: GCA_041751715.1. Taxonomy (GTDB): domain Bacteria; phylum Pseudomonadota; class Gammaproteobacteria; order Burkholderiales; family Burkholderiaceae_F; genus JACCZX01. The sequence goes on along the minus strand of JBGSWY010000409.1, from coordinate 411 downwards.
TTGCGAGAGCAACTGCCACGCAAAGGATCGGGCAGCGGCGGCGCGTCGCCCAGCCCTCGCAACGTAACGACGATGTCAGCTACCGCTGCTCCCACTCCCACTGTTCGCAACAAACTCACGCGATTCTTTGCGCCGTTCGCATTGCTGTTTGCGCCGCAGATGTCGAGCGCCGCGCGCGAGCGGCGCGACATGCTGGTATTGCTGCTGGCGGTCACCTTCGTCGTCGTGCCGCACTTCGGGTATCTGGTGTGGTGGGCCACGGCTGTCCTCGTGCTGTTGCTGATATGGCGCGCGTTTCTGACGCTGACGCAGCGACCGATACCGAGCCGATTGCTGATGCTGCCGTTGCTGCTCGCTGCCGGCGGAGCCGTTTATCTGCAGCACGGCACGGTCGTCGGCCAGCAGGCCGGC